>DASRMN010000049.1:0-2385 GCA_035647935.1 Clostridia bacterium
AATCTATTATTGCCGATAACTTTTTTTACTTTGTTAAATAATTTATTCGTCAAAAAATTATTGTTTGCATGTTGAACCTCAGATCGGATTTTATTCTTGTTATCTAGAAATCTCCAATCGTCCTCTTCTATGATATCCAGAAGGTTGGTTGATTTTCCCTGCACCATAACAATATATATTTTTTGATTTATTTTTAAAATTGTAATGTTTGTGCCCATTCCTATTATGGATCTTTCTAAAACCCTTGTATATCTACCCTTTAATAACTTATTCATTTTTTTACCTGCCATGGTAGTAATATAGTAGGCAAAAATAATAACGGCGACAGCAGCTGCCAGCAATAAAAATACCGATGACGTATACTCATACATTATCCGATCACTTTTTTAACAGCTTCTATAATACGATCAGCCTGGAAAGGTTTGACTATGAAATCCTTTGCTCCGGCCTGTATGGCTTCAATTACCATAGCCTGCTGTCCCATGGCAGAACACATAATTATCTTGGCATCCGAATTAAGTTTTCTTATTTCTTTAACAGCCTGAATACCATCCATTTCCGGCATTGTAATGTCCATAATGGTCAGTTCCGGTTGTAATTCCTTATATTTTTCAATTGCCTTGATTCCGTTTTCTGCTTCACCTGCCACATTAAACCCATTTTTAGTTAGCACATCCTTAATCATCATTCTCATGAATGCCGCATCATCAACAATTAAAATCCCACTTGACATTGCCTTGCCTCCTTTAAATTTTAACTACAGATTCTGCTATAGCAATAAAACATATACAAAATTAGTTTGTATAGTACCATCAAATAATCAGTCTTATGATTTGGGTAAATGGCTTACCTGATTAACAATTTCAGTAATACGTATACCATAATTTTCATCTATTACAACAACTTCACCCCTGGCTACATATTGGCCATTAACTAAAATATTTAAAGGCTCTCCAACCAATTTATCCAGCTCGATAATTGTTCCGGGACCGAATTCCAGAATTTCACTTATTTTTTTTACAGTCTTACCTAATTCTACAGTTATTTTTAGCGGCACATCCTGTATAATCGCAATATTTTCAGGCATTTCACTTTTTGTAGAAGGCTCATCAAAGGATTGAAACTGTGCAGGCCTTATGCTCACTTTCCTAGCCGGATCAATCCGGGCAGTTTCTGTTTTTTTATCATCAGTTTCGGCAAAATATGTATTTTCTACATCGGCCACATCATCGAAATTTGCCTGCTGTGGTTGTCGTGGAGTAATGTCAACATGGTTTTCTACAGAATTAGTATCGGAACCGGTGTCAACATCCACATCTATGCCTGATATGCCATGCAATAAACCTTTAACAACCACCTTGGCAAATTCTACAGGCATGAGCTGCATTATTTTACTGTCTATTAAGTCCCCTATTGTCATTTTAAAAGCAATCTTCACAAAAACATCTTCATAGTCGGTATAATTTTCAAAATATTGCATCAAATTATCTGTAGTCAGATCCATCATGAAGGCATCGGGGGGATTTATATCTATTTTTTTGTTTAACATCTCTGATAATGATGTGGAGGACGAGCCCACCATTTGGTTCATTGCTTCACTGATAGCACTCAAATGTAAATCTGTCAGCTCATTGGACTCCGTCTTGCCATCGCCACTCATCATTAAATCCGTAATAATACTCACATCTTCTACCTTCAAAATTAATAAATTAACACCTTCCAATCCCTCCTTGTACCTTACATCAACAGCCACGAAGGGGATAGGGTATTGTTTGGCCAGTTCCGAGAGGGTCAGTACTTCTACTTCAGGTGTTGTAATTGTTACTCTTTGCCCCAAAAGAGCAGACAACGTGGTTGCTGCAGTCCCCATACTGATGTTACCTACCTCACCTATTGTGTCTTTTTCCTCATCTGTAAGCTTAACTGAATTGTCCCCGCTATCCGTAGATTCAACTGTTCCACCCAATAGAGCGTCTATTTCTTCCTGAGACAACATATTATTCATATGGTTCATCCCTTCTTTCCTCTACCCTGGTAATTTTGATCGCAGTCTTGTTTTTTATAACGCCCGGTATGCCATAATATTTGCGTTTGCTTCCTACACTAATTTCAAGTTCCTTGTTAATGTTACTGTCTAACACAATTACATCACCCAATTGCAACCCGAGAAATTCTTCTACAGTTATATGGGTATAGCCCAATTCAACATTTATATTGACGGGGCTGTTTGTTAATCTTTTTTCTATAATATGTTTGTCTATTTCAGTTGCATGTTTGCTCACGTTGGCAAACCAAAATGTTGTACTTAATTTCGGTAATATAGGTTCTATTATAATATGCGGAATACATATATTCAGGAAACCTTCCACTTCTCCAATTTTTAGA
>DASRMN010000050.1:0-15820 GCA_035647935.1 Clostridia bacterium
ATAACAGGATAGGTGTACCATTAATGGTACACCTATCCTGTTATAATGAGTGCAACCGAACCAATGAAAAGAGATCAGAATAGATAAACGGTTAAATACTGTAAGGTGTTGAGGGGTCCATGAAAAAATTTATTTTTATAACAGAATCCGTCATAGGCGGTTCCATTATGACCCTTATGATACTTATGAACATTATCTTATTCGGCAAAATAGGAATACTGCATTATTGGATTTCAGGAGTAGCGACCTTAATTATTGAAACAAAAATAACAAATCTGATTTATAAGGGGGAAAATAAACATGAAGGAAACAGTAAACATTTATAAAATGTCTTTAGCATTAAAATCTTATAGACTCAGACAAACGGTGGATTTCACGAAACTGCTGGATGATATAATCCAAGCTAAAGAAGAACATAATGCCAATGAATTGAACCAAATGGCACTTTTAAAGACTCATCCTAAAAGAATAAATTTGTTATTGAAATTAGATAATCTGGAATATACACCAAGTCTTCTAAAAATGGAGGATTTTATAACCACATTGATAGAAGACTTAAACTGGGACAGATTTGTTGACGACGAAAGGCAGTTGTTCGAAATTATATTCAGTAGGCCATTCCCTATTGAAGGCTGTATAAGTCTACTTAAAAATTCCCGTGGTTTTCAGTTAGATTCCATAGATGAAATTGAATTGCGGTCTTGGGTAAATGAAGTTGGAATGGTAGATGAAGATACATCAGGAAATTATGGTATGGAATCGAGGGGCGATTTCGGAGGGCGTTTGAGACTTACAGATGTGTTAAGGAGACCTAAAAGAAACCATAACAACCTTATATCTTTTGATGAAGCTCTGGAACAATTGCAAAACATGGTGGGAATGGACGAAGCGAAACAAGAAGTTATTAATACTATAGATTATATAAAACATAACAAAGATATCATAAAGAAAAATCCCAATTTACCCAAAATACCTTATAATTATATTATACGCGCCGATAGGGGGTCGGGGGTAACCACATTGCTAAAACTGATGGGGATTATATTTTACCACCTTGAAATATGCGATGATCACAACATACAAGAAATAAACAGTACACAAAAATCACCGGAATCGTTTGGATTTAGGGAATATCATATGGAAGGTTCGGGGATTACCGCTATTAAGGTTGATAGCAGTAATGCCGGTGGTATTGATGGCCTAAAGCACTATATAGACAAAACCAAGAGGGGGTTTTTAGGACCTTTCGTTGTGTTTATTATGCCTCTTAGCGAGAAAGAAGATTCTGATGCCATCAAGTGTTTGGAAAAAAATCTAAACATAAGATATATAACTATCCCCGAATACAGTAACGAAGAATTGATAGAGGCCGGGAAAAAATTTCTTGATGAGCATAACTGCGGCCTTACCAAAAAAGCGGAGGAATATATCAAGGGGATAATTGAAGAGAAAAGACAACATGATGATTTTTGTAATATGCGTACAATGATAGAAACTGTGGCTAGAGCAAAAACTAAAAACTTTTTTAGGTTAAACAAAAATCAGAAACTTGATTTAAACAAAAAGTTGAGAATAGATATAATGGATGTGATTGAAAAAAGGATAGAGGAGGCAACAGAATATGAGATAAGCGGAAATGAAGAATTAGAGCAACTAATTGGGTTGTCTTCGGTAAAGGAAAAAGTAAAAGAAATAACAGAATATTTGCATATTCAAAAACAGTTGGTCGGTTTAGAGATTGGGCAGAACAAACCGAACCTACATATGGCATTCACAGGAAACCCGGGAACAGGTAAGACCACTGTTGCAAGAATTATGGGTAAAATCTTAAGAGAGTTGGGGTTAATAAAGAGAGGGAATTTTTATGAGGTGAGCCGGGAAGATTTGGTTGCGGGGTATATAGGGCATACCGCATTAAAGACATCAGCCAGAATCAGGGAAGCCTATGATAGTGTTTTGTTCATCGATGAGGCATATTCCTTAGATGCAGGTGACAAAAGGGACTTTGGAAAAGAAGCAGTAGAAACATTAATAAAAGAAATGGAAGATAATAGACACAGGCTTGTGGTGATATTGGCAGGGTATATCAATGAAATGGAAGGTCTTTTAAACATGAATCCCGGCCTAAGAGACCGTGTTCCATATAAAATTTACTTCCCGGATTATAGTGTGGATGAATTGGTACAGATATTCAGACAAACTATTAATCTAAAATATATCATTGACAGTGAAACAACAGAAGAATTATATAAATTGTTTGAATTGGCCAAAGACAATGCAGGCCAGAATTTTGGGAACGGACGTTTTGTAAGAAATGTGGTAGATAGGGTGCTAATGAAGCAGGCCCACAGACTGTGTAGTATCGATCAGGTGACACAGGAAAGCTTGCTGACTATTTTACCGGTAGATATCAAGAATTTGTATCTTGATAAGGATATAGGAGACTATCTTAAACCTGTTAACAGTACTAGGAAAATTGGTTTTATGTAATGTACATAAAACCAATTTCGGGCTTTAATTATTGTACAGAATATAAATGAATTATGGTAAAGTAGATTGGGGGGTGGTAGTTTGGACAAGATTAAAAATTCTAAATTGAGGCTATTACATGTGTTGGATATATTGTACAGTGAATCTGATATGAACAATATTTTAACAATGGGAGATATAACTAGGAAATTGAGAAAAAGGGGTATTAGCGGTGAAAGAAGGTCTGTTGGCAGGGATATTAAAATCTTACAGGAATTTGGTTATGATATTTCTGTGTATGAAGAGAACAGGAAGGGTTATTATATGGCCAGTCGGGAGCTGGAAGATATAGAATTAAAAATTTTAATAGATGCCGTGCAATCTTCTAAACTAATTACTAATAAAAAGTCCAAGGAGCTAATTAACAAACTCCAAAAATTAACCAGTAACCATTTGGCCAAGACTCTCCAGAACCAATTTTATTACGGCCAAAGAATAAAATGTGAAAACGAAAAGGTATACTATCTCATTAATGAAATAAATGAGGCCATAATCAATAAGAAAAAAATCTTATTTCAATATTTAAGGTATGATATTGGTAGCAGAAAACCGATACCCAAAAAAGACGGTAGGGTATATGTTATACATCCGTATAGCATGGTATGGTGTGCCGATTACTATTATCTGATTGGAAGGCATGATAAAAGCGATGAAATTTTTCATTACAGGGTTGATCGTATGACAAATGTGAAGGTATTGGACATAAAGGCGGAATTTCATGAAGCGCATTTAACAAACGGGAAATTCAATATAGCAAAACACATAAACAAGATTTTTAATATGTATCCTGGAAAAATAGAAGGTGTCGACATAAAGTTGGAAAAGTCTTTATTAGACACTTTTATAGATAGGTTTGGTAGCAACGTATATATGAGAGAGTTAGATGATAAATATATAAAAATATCGGCAACAGTTGCAGTGAGTGATGGTTTTATATCTTGGTTGTTACAATTTGGGCCTAGAATAGAACTATTGAGTCCTGAAAAATTAAGAGAGGATCTAAAAAATAAGGCGAAAAAGATCTTTAGGATTTACGAATAAGCCATTTCAGGATTAAAATAATAAAGAAGAGAATTAACATTACCCAACCCGGGATCCTTTCGGAAGTTCCGGGTTGTCTTTATTATGTCTTTTAAAGAAAAGTTGACAACATGGACACATATATAATATTATAGGAAATAGAAAAATTTGTCGTCATTTGAAAGAGGGCGGGATAGATGATAGTACTTGACCGTTATGAAAATGATTATGCAGTTATAGAAATGGGTAATCAAATTATAAATGTAGACAAAAACTTGTTAGAGGAAGGTTTGAAAGAAGGGGATATACTTATTTTAAAGCAGGGACGATACTACAAAGATGAGGAAGCAACAGAGGCAAGAAAAAAATATATGACTGACAGGTTCAGCAAGCTTTGGGAAGAATGATGAAAATTACTGTCAGCCGTAAACATTGGCTGTGAATAAAATCACAGTTGTTTTTTGCTTGTATTTCCATTTTGCTTTCATAGTTTGAACAAACCCATGCAAAAAGATGGTACGGTGCTTTCTTCAAACATTTATATACTGAAAGAGTTTCATTGTTAAAAAGGTCACAATTATACTAACAAATATCATAATATACATTAATTAGAATCAGAACGCCGAAAACATATGTTTTTTTAAAATCAGCAATTTGTTTTGGATTATACAGTCAGTTTGATTTTGGTGTTTTGATTTTCAAATTCCGATATAATAGATAATATTTAGTGTATTCCGGGGGGCAGGACAAAATGAAAAATCTGGTATATTTGGGTCTGGATGTGGGATCCACAACTGTTAAACTAGTAGTTTTAAACAAAAATTATAAAATTATATATAGTCGGTATGAAAGACATTTTGCTGATATCAAAAAAACAATACAGCAACTTGTTAATGATGCTTATGATAATTTCAGAGACAAAAGTGTAATGATAATGACAACCGGCTCAGGTGGTCTGGCTGTTTCAAAGTGGCTTGATATTTCGTTTATACAAGAAGTAATATCCAGTACGAAAGCTATAGAAAAATATTTTCCCCGTACCGATGTTGTGATAGAGCTGGGAGGGGAAGATGCTAAAATAACATACTTATCGGGGTCTGTAGAACAAAGGATGAACGGGACATGTGCAGGAGGCACGGGTGCATTTATAGACCAAATGGCCGCCTTAATGGAGATTGATGCCGAAGGACTAAACGAATTGGCAAAAAAACATACCACGATATATCCTATCGCTTCGAGGTGTGGGGTTTTTGCTAAAACAGATGTGCAACCCCTACTAAACGAGGGTGCGGCGAGGGAGGATATTGCGATCTCGGTTCTTCAGGCAGTTGTAAATCAGACTATAGGAGGGCTTGCCTGTGGCAAACCTATCAAAGGTAATGTGGCCTTCTTGGGAGGTCCCTTGTATTTTTTATCTGAACTTCGTCAACGTTTTATAGAAACCCTGAAATTAAAAGAAAAACAAATAATTTTTCCGGAAAATTCCCAGCTTTTTGTAGCTATGGGTGCGGCGCTGGCGGCTACGGAAGGAAAGAGGATGTCATTCAGGGAGCTGGTTAAAAGGGTCAATTCTTTGGAGAAAGAAGTGAGCCATGAAGTTGGAATATTAAGACCGTTTTTTATAAATGAGGAAGAATTTGAGGAATTTAAAAACAGACATAAGGGGCATGACGTCAAAAGGGGGAAATTAAAAGAATACAAAGGCAAATGCTATTTAGGAATAGATGCGGGTTCTACCACTACAAAATTGGCATTAATCGGCGAGGACAATTCCTTACTATATTCTTACTATGGAAGCAACAGGGGTAACCCCTTCAGAACCACGACAAACGCCCTGAAAGATCTTTATAATGAATTGCCCCAGGGTGCGGAGATAGTTTATTCTGCGGTTACGGGTTATGGAGAGGCATTATTAAAAGCGGCGCTATCGGTAGATATCGGGGAGATAGAAACAGTAGCCCACTACAAGGCCGCGGAACATTTCTTGCCCGGTGTAGAATTCATTTTAGACATTGGCGGGCAAGATATGAAGTCTATGAAGGTTAAGGACGGTATCATAAACAATATAATGTTAAACGAAGCCTGTTCCTCAGGCTGCGGTTCATTTTTAGAAACGTTTGCGTATTCGATGAATTTAAGGATCGAGGAATTCGCGGAACTTTCGTTACAATCCAAAGCACCTGTAGACTTAGGCACAAGGTGTACGGTATTTATGAATTCCAGTGTTAAACAAGCCCAAAAAGAGGGGGCCGGTATAGAGGATATAGCAGCAGGGCTTTCTTATTCCGTAATCAAAAATGCATTATTTAAAGTAATTAAAATCAGGGATGCCGACGAATTAGGTAAAAAGGTTATCGTACAGGGTGGAACGTTCCATAATGACGGGGTACTGAGAGCCTTTGAATTAGTATGCGGCAGGGAAGTTGTGAGACCGAATATAGCCGGGATTATGGGCGCTTTTGGTGCGGCCTTGATTTCTAAGGAAAGATATACAGAGGATGCTGAAACGACCCTTGTCAATAAGGAGAATTTAGAAATCCTAGATATGAAAAGCGAAACCAAGCGCTGCGGATTATGCGGGAATAACTGTCTTTTAACCATAAATAAATTTTCTGACGGCAGACAATTTATTACCGGCAATCGCTGTGAGCGGGGTGCAGGTATAGAAAAGGAAAAAGAGACTGTACCGAATTTATATGATTATAAATATAAGCGTATGTTCGCTTATAAATCGTTAAATATAGAAAGAGCCAAGAGAGGTACCGTAGGGATTCCAAGGGTGCTCAATTTGTTTGAAAACTATCCGTTTTGGTTTACTTTTTTTACACAGTTGGGCTTTAGGGTGGCGTTATCTCCTAGGTCCTCGAAGGAAATATTTGAAAAAGGTATAGAGACTATTCCGTCGGAATCCGTATGTTATCCTGCAAAATTAGTGCATGGACATATTGCGGCTCTTATAGAGAGGGGATTAGAATTTATTTTTTATCCTTCTATCGCTCTTGAGAAAAAGGAAAATCGGAAGGTGGATAATCATTATAACTGTCCTATTGTGGTTTCTTATCCTGAGGTCATAAGAAATAACATGGAAGTACTGAAGGACAAAAATATTTTATTTATGAACCCCTTCCTTTCTATGGATAATAAAAGAAGACTTAAAAAACGTCTTTTCGAAGAATTCGAATTTATGGGTATTTCGAGAAGCGAAATAAATAGTGCTGTAAATAAGGCATGGAAAGAAGACAAAAAGGTAAGACTGGATATAAGAAATAGGGGAGAGAAGGTATTAAGATATCTTGAAAGGGAAGGTAAAAAAGGAATTGTATTGGCAGGCAGGCCCTATCAAATAGATCCTGAAATACATCATGGCATCCCCGACCTTGTTACATCATTTGATATGGCCGTTTTGACAGAGGATTCAATAGCACATCTGGGGAATGTGGAAAGACCTTTAGGTGTTGTGGATCAATGGATGTATCATTCAAGGCTTTATGCCGCAGCCGGTTTTGTTGCCAAACATCCGAATTTGGAGCTCATACAACTTAATTCTTTTGGATGCGGACTGGATGCGGTTACTACAGACGAAGTAAAGGAGATTCTCGGACAATGGGGTAAAATATATACTACATTAAAAATAGATGAAGGTAACAACCTGGGTGCAGCTAAAATCAGGATACGTTCGTTGCAGGCAGCTTTGGAAGAGAGAGACAAAAGCGGGTTTGTTCCCGAAAAAACAGGAAAGAGGCCAAGCAGGGTCATATTCACCAAAAATATGAGGGAAGAACATACAATATTAGTTCCGCAGATGTCACCGATTCATTTTCAATTTTTAGAATACGCATTTAAGGCATCCGGATATAATCTGGATATATTGCCTTCCGTAGATAAAGAAGCAGTGGAAGAGGGTCTGAAATATGTAAATAATGACGCTTGTTATCCTTCAATTATAGTGATAGGCCAAATTGTGAAGGCTTTAAAATCCGGTAAATATGATGAAAACAATACTTCTGTCATGATATCCCAAACCGGCGGGGGATGCCGTGCTACCAATTACATAGGCTTCTTGAGAAAAGCCTTGAAAGATATTGGGTTAGGGCATATTCCCGTAATTTCCATAAATGCTGTCGGCATGGAGAAAAACCCGGGCTTCAAATTAACGCCGTCGTTACTTCATAAAAGTATGATTGCATTGGCATATGGCGATCTGTTGATGAAGGTTGTTTATAGGGTCAGACCCTATGAAAAAATACCGGGTTCTACTAATGTTTTGTATGAAAAATGGGTAAAAATTTGTAAAGAGTCTGTATTATTGGGCAAACTCGAAGAATTTAAACATAACATCAGAAAAATTGTAAGGGATTTTGATACATTAGAAATAAACAATATACAAAAACCAAAGGTTGGTTTGGTGGGTGAAATTTTAGTAAAATATCATCCTACCGCAAATAATAGTATAGTAGACATAATCGAGACCGAGGGTGCGGAAGCCGTAATGCCGGATTTGATCGATTTTTTCCTGTATTGTGCTTATAACCAGAATTTTAAACACAGTCATCTTTCAGGCAGTAAAATAGCTAAAATGATAGGGAACGTTATAATTGAAGCCATAGAATATTACCGAAGAGAAATGAAACGGGCTCTGAACAAAAGCAACAGATTTAAGGCTCCAAAGTCTATCAGACAGTTGGCCAGAAGTGCTTCCAAAGTGCTTTCCTTAGGGAACCAGACAGGTGAAGGATGGTTTTTAACGGCGGAGATGATAGAGCTGATAAAAAATGGAGTGCCCAATATATTATGTATGCAACCTTTTGCCTGTTTGCCAAATCATGTGACAGGTAAAGGAATGATTAAAGCGTTGAGAAACAGATATGCCAATTCCAATATTGTTGCCATAGATTACGACCCCGGCGCCAGCGAGGTAAATCAATTAAATAGAATTAAACTTATGCTGGCAGTTGCCTTTAAAAACATGGAGAAGGAATTGCGAAAACCGAGGAAGAAGCCGGGAACCGCGAAAACCATTCCTATAGGTTAGTTTCATGATGTGACGGCAGACGAAAACCGCTTGACTTTTAGCGGATGAGGTGTATAATATACCTTGAAAATAGAACAAATTCAGAGGCAAAGAA
Source organism: Clostridia bacterium (assembly GCA_035647935.1). Classification (GTDB taxonomy): domain Bacteria; phylum Bacillota; class Clostridia; order Peptostreptococcales; family Natronincolaceae; genus JAAZJW01. The sequence continues at coordinate 8,676 of DASRMN010000050.1, forward strand.
GAGGACAGTAATAAAAGAAAACTGTTTCCAGAGACATAATCATACGGTGAAAGATTATGACAGCACTTTTATGAAGATCACCTCCGAGCCAAAGGTCTGAAATAACAGTAAGACTTTTCGTATCCATACGTTACATGGTTTGAGTGATAGGACATTATTTGTACTTGTCCTATAATGTGGGTGGTACCGCGATAAATTCGTCCCTAGGTCTTCAGACCTAGGGACTTTTCATATTAGGGCGATCCCTAATCGCCCATAACCACAAATCAGAAACATGTAAGGACGGTCTTTGACCGCCCCGCCCGCATCGCAACAGGCGACCAAAAATCGACCCTATAAACACAAATGCAAAATAATTACGGAAAGGATGAACAGATTGAAAGGATTTAAACCGTTATCAAGCGATCCAATCGCTGAAAGGGAAAGCAGAACAGCCCAATATTGGGATGAACATAGAATATTAGACAAAAGCATAATAAACCGTGAAGAACAAAAATCATTTATCTTCTATGAAGGGCCACCCACCGCAAACGGGGCACCGGGAATCCATCATGTAATCGCAAGAACATTAAAGGATTCCGTATGCAGATATAAAACAATGACGGGACACAAGGTAAACAGAAAAGCGGGATGGGACACCCATGGGCTTCCTGTGGAAATCGAGGTGGAAAAGCATCTGGGGCTCAGCAGTAAACACGAGATTGAAGAATACGGAATAGATAAATTTAATGAAAAGTGCAGGGAATCCGTGTTCACATATGAAAGACAATGGAGAGAAATGACCAAAAGGATGGGCTATTTTATAGACCTAGACAATCCTTACATTACATTAGAAAATAACTATATTGAATCTGTATGGTGGATTTTGGATAAGTTTTTCAAAGAAGGCTATATTTATGAAGGGCATAAAGTCCTACCGTATTGTTCACGTTGCGGAACCGGGCTGGCATCCCATGAGGTTTCTTTGGGGTACAAAGAAATCAAGTCAGACACAGTCATTGTTCCGTTCAAGAGGAAAGACAAAGACGAATACTTTCTGGTATGGACAACAACACCATGGACATTGGCTGCCAATGTTGCATTAACAGTACATCCCGAGGTTACCTATGTTAAGGCAAAGTTGGAGGGTAAACTTTATTATGTGGCAGAAGAACTGGCGGTTAAATTACTGGGGGATGATTTCGAGGTTATCGAAAAGTTAAAAGGCAAAGACTTGGAATATATAGAATATGAACAGTTAATGCCATTTGTGGGCATAGATAAAAAAGCATTTTTCGTCACCTTAGGAGATTATGTTACTACAGAAGACGGCACGGGAATAGTTCATACCGCCCCGGCCTTCGGTGAGGATGACTACCTGACGGGAAGAAAATACAATCTTCCGGTGCCGCAACCCGTAGATTTAGACGGAAAATATACTGAAACCCCTTGGAAAGGCAGATTTGTTATGGATTGTGATGCGGACATTATTAAGTGGTTGCATACAGAAGGCAAGCTATTCCATAGAGAGGAATTCGGGCATAACTATCCGCACTGCTGGAGATGTTCGACACCGCTTTTATATTACGGAAACCCGAGTTGGTATATAGAAATAACCAAACTTAAAGACAAATTGGTTGAAAATAATAATCTGGTTAACTGGTTCCCGGACTATGTGGGAGAAAAACGTTTCGGGAATTGGTTAGAGAATTTGAACGACTGGGCTATCTCGAGAAGCCGTTATTGGGGAACGCCGCTGAATATCTGGAGATGTGAGTGCGGGCATACAACCTCAATAGGTTCAAAAGCCGAACTCATGGAAAGGGCTGTTGAAGATATAGATGAAACCATAGAATTGCATAGGCCTTATGTGGATAACGTTCATCTAAAATGTGATAAATGTGCGGAAGGTATCATGACTAGGGTAGAAGAAGTAATAGATTGTTGGTTCGATAGTGGTTCCATGCCGTTTGCACAACACCATTATCCATTTGAAAACAAAGATAATTTTGATGAGCTGTTTCCCGCAGATTTCATTTGTGAGGGTATCGACCAGACCCGTGGTTGGTTTTATTCACTGTTGGCCATATCAACGTTTGTAATGGGGGTCTCTCCATATAAAAATGTACTTGTAAATGATCTCATACTTGATAAGGACGGCATAAAAATGTCCAAGTCCAGAGGCAACACGGTAAATCCCTTTGAATTGTTTGATGAATACGGTGCAGACGCCTTAAGGTGGTACTTATTGCATGTGTCTCCGGCTTGGATGCCGACAAGATTTGATATTGACGGGTTGAAGGAGGTACAAAGCAAATTCTTTACAACAATTCAGAATGTATACGCATTCTTTACCCTATATGCCAACATTGATCAAGTTGATCCGAGAAATTTTTTCGTAGAATACAGGAACAGACCGGAATTGGACAGATGGATTTTATCGAAGTATAATAGTCTGGTTAAAGAAGTAACGGCCGAACTGGAAATATATGATTTGACGAGGGCTGTTAGAAAAATACAGGATTTTCTAAATGAAGATTTATCTAACTGGTATATAAGGAGAGCCAGACGTCGTTTCTGGGTATCGAAATTAACAGAGGACAAAAAGGCAGTGTATAATACAACTTATGAGGTCCTAACAGGTGTGTCAAAACTGATAGCACCTTTTGCACCCTTCATGTCTGAGGAAATTTATCAAAATCTGACAGGAGAAGAATCTGTACATTTAGCAGATTTTCCGACTGTGAACAAGGAATTGATAAATAAAAATGAAGAAGAAAAGATGGACCTAGCTAGGGATTTGGTAGGTCTGGGCAGGGCGGCAAGGGACCAAGCTCAAATTAAGGTTCGCCAACCATTGCAAAAAATATTGATAAACGGTAAATATGAAGATTTCGTTTCAGATTTGGTTCCGTTGATAAAAGAGGAGCTGAATATAAAAGAGATAGTGTTTGTAGAAAACCCCAAAGAATATATGAATTATAATTTGAAGCCGAATTTCAAAGTTGCCGGACCTATATTAGGAAGCAAAATTAAATCCCTAGGCAAAGCCTTGGCACAATTGGATGCATCGGAAGTTGTACCGAAATTGAGAGTGGGAGAAAGCATAGAACTCGAATTAAATGGGGAAACAACCGAAATTACAGAAGACTATGTGATGATTACAATTTCAGCTAAAGAGGGCTTTACCGTGCAAATGGAAAACAACCTGTTTGTTATTTTAGATACAAGTTTAAACGATGAATTGATTGGTGAAGGACTTGCAAGAGAATTCATTTCTAAGGTGCAACAGATGAGAAAAAATGCAGGATTCGAGGTTGCAGATAATATCAATATTTATTTTGACGGTGATGATGATGTTACCAAGGCGATAGATACCCATAAGGACTATATTATGCAGGAAACATTAGCCCTGACAATCAATGAAGTTGAGGATGGAAATTTAGAAAAGCAAAATTTAAACAACCATAATACAGGTATTAAAGTGGAAAAGATCTAATGAATTAAATTATGTTTTTAGAGGCTGCTGGGAATTCCCGCAAATCAAGCGGGCTTTTATCCCATATGGAATGAAAGAACCCTTATTTTTGATATGCTTGGGAACTTTCATTCCATTTTATTATGTTGGGATAACATAGTGGCTTTAGTGCATATTACTCTAACATAATAAATTATTTTTTGAAAATTTAAAAAAATGAAACACTGCCTTGTTTTTCATCCTATTCCATGACCCTCCAAGCAAAAAATCCATGAAAACCACCCGGAACCCTTTTTATTACTGACATTCAAGCTTTTCAATATTTTACCGGGTATTTATGAATGGTTTAACGGCAAAATAAATCTAGGAGGTGGTTTGATGGATAAGAACCAAAACTCTAATGTTAGAAATAACCAAAACAGAAATCAAAACAGACAAAGTTCTAATGTTAGAAATGACCAAAATAGAATGAATTTAGATGCAGCAGATGAATTTAATACAAACAATATCAATCAAAATAATAGAAGAAGTCAAAACAGAAACCAGAGTAGGAATCAAAACCAAAACAGACAAGACAATAGAAATAATCAAGATAATATGAATCTGGATGCGGCAGAAGAGTTTAATTTTAACAACACCAACCGCAACGATAATAGAAACAACCAAAACAGGAACCAAAACAGAAACCAAAATCAGAACAGGCAAAACAATAGAAATAATCAGGACAATATGAATCTGGATGCGGCGGAAGAGTTTAATTTTAATAACTTCAATCGCAACGACAATAGAAACAATCGGAACAGGAATCAAAACAGAAACCGGAACCAAAACAGGCAGGATGACAGAAATAACCAAGATAATATAAACTTGGATGCGGGGGAAGAATTTAATTTCAATAACATCAACCGCAATGATAATAGAAATAACCAAAACAGGAACCAAAATCAGAACAGGCAAGACAATAGAAGTAATCAGGACAATATGAGTCTGGATGCGGGAAGAGAATTTAATTTTGATAACGTTAACCGCAATGACAACAGAGATAATCAAAACAGAAACCGGAATCAAAATAGACGGGACAATAGGAACAATCAAGATAATATGAACATGGAGATAGGGGAAGAAATTAGTGTTAATAACATCAATTTTTCTAACGACTTCGACAGTCAAAATCAAGATGGAGACTCGCTGAATCTTAATGTTGTTAGAAATAGTATAGATAAAATGAAACTAGAAGCGGCAAATGAATTTGATGCCAACATTACCCAGGATGAAAAAATTGATGGAACCACAGTTGAAAACCTAATTCAAAGAGCGCAAAGAAAACAAGATGAGATAGACGAAAAATTTAAGAAAAAATAACGCAAGAAGGGTAGTGCAAAACTGCACTACCCCTTTTTCAGGTTATTATATGGTCTGCTTAAATCGCTAAAAAAAGCCCGTGTTTTTGTTATTCCGAGACATACAAAACAGTCCTGACCTTGTCCCCAAGACCCAATTTGTGTTATTATATAATAAAATATATAGAAATGAACCTAGAAGGGGTGGCCTAGATGATAGAAAAAATTTATAACATGACAGACAGCAAAGAAAAAATGGTGGAAATGCTCATTTTAGACGAAAATGTACATTACATACATATGATTTTTAACAAAGGGGAGGGGCTTCCCGAACATTTTTCAAATTCCAATGTTTATATGACCGTACTCAGAGGGAAACTGTCTATTGGTTTAGGTGAACAGGAAATACATGAATACGAAAAGGGAACTGTGCTGAAAATACCCTTTAACACAAAAATGAACCATGTTGGCAATAAACATGAGGAGTTGTTAGAAATAACAGTTGTAAAAGCACCTGCACCGGAAAAAATGAAAAAAATTGAATAAATCAAATAACAATAGTTTGACAATAGCGGAACAATAGTTAAACCAATGGCCGAACAATAGTTTATCAATAGTTAAACAATCGTTCAAATGTCATCTGAGACGGACATTAAAGGTTTGACCCGCGAAGGATCTGACCGGAAATTGTATCTTCGTACATTGCGGAAATTTTATTTATAATTTTATATAAGATTTGGGGTTGATTAAAATGGAAAATCTAGCGGTTGAAAGGTATTTCGAGGACAGGGGCTTCCCGAATAAAATAATATATTTAGATGAAAGCAGTGCAACGGTACCCTTGGCGGCAGAAGCACTCGGGGTAAAAGAAGCAATGATTGCGAAAACTCTAGCTTTCAAGCAAAAGGATAAGAATATAGTAGTGGTGGCTTGCGGTACGGCTAGGGTAGACAACAAAAAATATAAAAAAGCCTTCAAATGCAAGGCAAAAATGGTACCGGCGGATGAAACATTAGAAATCACGGGACATCCCGTAGGTGGTGTATGTCCCTTTGCTTTGCCGGATGAAATAGATGTATATTTAGACGAATCGCTTAAGAATTTCGAGGCTGTTTATCCGGCTGCGGGAAGTGCAAATTCCGCTATCAAAATAGCGCCGGAAGAAATGTTGGAAATGACAGGGGCGGAATGGGTGGATGTTTGTACTGTGGTGGAAGGATAAAATTTCAGACGAAGATCTGGTTGCAAAAAAACGGGAAACCCACCGCTTTGGCGGTAGGGATTTCACAATTAACTGTAAAATGGGGAACAAATTTTTGTTATTTCCGTCTAAGGTGTGAAAGACATATAAAAATAGACGGAGGGAATTAATATGAAGAAAAGAGCAATTAAAAACATTATCATAGTGGGGATGTTATGTGTTACAGTTATGGTGCCCGCCTTCGCTGAAGTGGGGAGTACAGGGGTTACTAAAAATATGGAAGTTGTTCCTATAAATTATGTTAAACCCCATTGGGCAGAGGAATATGTTCAAAAAGTGGTAGACAAATATGATGTAGGATCAATTTTTGAAAACAAAGACTTAAATGCTCCGATAAACGCAAAGGAATTTCAGAATCTTATATCTTCAACAATTGATGAAAGCTATGATAATACTTTGGATTCAATGACCAGAGAAGAGACGGTAAATGAGTTAGTACATATATGGGCGGATAAAACAGACAACGAGGTAGACAAAATACCGACTATAAGAATGATAGTATATATAGACATGGAAGAAATAAATCCTGAGTATAACCACAGTATTACCGTTGCTTATATGAAGGGTATTGCCGGTGGAAGGGGTGCCGGCATATTTGCTCCAAAATCCAAGGTCACTTATGGTGAAGCTGCGGCCATGATTATAAAATTGGAGGCTGCCATTGAAAAGGAAATGGAAGCAGAAAAAGGTGAAAAGATATTTGAAACGGCAGGCAATTATGAAACAAAAGACGGTAATATGAGTTTTAATTTTGAACTGAAAAATAATTCCGCAGAAAATAAGACTCTTCGGTTTGGTTCCGGAAAACAGTTCGAAATAACTGTTGAAAACGAAGAAGGGGAAGAAGTATATCGCTACTCAGACGGAAAATACTTTACTATGGCGATCGTATTAAGGGAGATTGAAGCCGGCGGAAGTATAAAATGGGAAGACAGTTGGGATATGAGAGATAAAGACGGTAAAGAACTTCCCGAAGGAAAATATACAGCAACTATCGAAATTCTGCCTATATTGGAAGAAGGCCAGATTTTAGATAAGGAAAGTTTCATAATGATTTTAGAATTTGAAATTTAAACATATATTACAG
>DASRMN010000051.1:0-4386 GCA_035647935.1 Clostridia bacterium
ATTATTATTGCTCAGAGAAAATGCAACAGTTACCATATGTCACTCCAGAACACAAGATATTGCAGGAGTTTCTAAAGGTGGAGACATTTTAGTAGCAGCCATAGGAAGAGCTAAATTTGCTACCAAGGATTTTGTAAAAGAGGGTGGAGCGGTTATTGATGTAGGTATTAACGTGGATGACGAAGGAAATCTGGTCGGAGACGTTGATTTTGAAGGAGCCGAAGGTGTAGCCGGAATGATAACGCCTGTACCGGGCGGAGTAGGCTCTGTAACCACTTCTATTTTAGCAAGGCATGTCATAAGGGCTTGCAAAGCGCAGAACAATTTATAATTCATGAAAGATAATCCCTAGGAAACCCCTAGGGATTATTTTTTATGGGTTATATTAGGCGTTTTGTGTGTTGTTTATTAAAATAATAAAAAATGTGTAAACATATATGTTTATGGGTAAGAAATATGGAAGTATAACTCTATTATGAGATAAGGAGTAAGTCATATGAAATATGAAAAGAATTTAGCATCTGTCGTCTCGCTAATCAGAAACGGGGAAAAGGATACAAAAGATTTTAAAATTGGAGTAGAGATTGAACATATTGTTGTTGGTAAGGATACTATGGAATCTATTGTATATTATGGGAAAGAAGGCATCGAAGGTGTTTTACGGGAGCTGCTTTTGAAAGGATATAAAGGTAATTATGAAGGGGGACATTTGATAGGGTTACTTGGAGAGAACAGGGAAATCATATTGGAATCCGGTGGCCAAATAGAGATTGATATAAAACCCTGTAAAACTATAAAAGAGATTGAATCTATTTATTTCAGTTTTTTAAATGATATAGTACCCATACTGGAAAAACGCAATCTTTTGTTGATGAGCATAGGATATCATCCGAAATCTTCCGTTGAGGATATACCCCTTGTCCCTAGGAAGAAATACAAATATATGTTCGGCTATCTTAAAGGAAGGGGAAAGTATGCCCATAACATGATGAAAGGCACGGCTGCTTTGAGGGTATTTGTTGATTATAAAGATGAATATGATTTCACCAGAAAATTTCGTGTAGCCAATTTTATCAGCCCCTTGCTTTATTTGATATCCGATAATTCACCTATGTTTGAAGGTGAAGTTTATGATAAATTCAGTCTCAGGAGTCAGATATGGGCAAATGTGGATGAAAAGAGAAGCGGGAGTGTGCCGAATTCATTCAGGGAGGATTTTGGATACAGAGATTATGCCGAGTACATATTGGATGTTTCTCCTATTATAATCACGAAAAATGGCGATTTTATTGATATAGGTAATGAAACTGTGGAAGGTCTCATGGACAGATATGTTTTTACGGGGAAGGAAATAAAACATATTATGAATATGGTGTTTCCCGATGTCAGGGTAAAAAACTGTATAGAAATACGTGTAGGGGACTCGTTACCTTATCCTTACAATCTGGCATATATTGCTTTGGTCAAGGGGATATTTTATAGTGATATTGCTTTGGAATATTTATATAACTTTTCCCAAAGAAGAGAAGAAGGTCAGGTCAATAAGGTCAAAAGATATATATATGAAAGAGGTTTTAATTCATACTTTGCTTTTAAAAGGGCATACGAATATATTTTGATACTTTTTGATTTGGCTAAAAAGTCCTTAAACGAGGAAGAAAGAGAAATGCTGATACCGTTGGAGGAATTGGCAATCAATAAAAATAATTTATCTATGATATCTAAGAAAAAATTAAGTAAAGAGGGTATTGGTGGACTGAAATGGTGCAGTCTTAACCAATGGGTGAGGGACAAATAAAGAGTTTTGGGGATTTCGCCCCAAAACTCCTTTTGTTGTCGGGCCTACGATTATGCAAAATGTTCATTCAACATTTCTGTTATTTTACCTGCAATACCTGCGGCTACACCTGCACAACGACTTTTTCTCTCGGGATGGGCCATGTCCACACCGTGGACCTCCATAAATTTGCCCACTGAATCTGCACATAGCAACGAGTCCGCAACTGTTGTCGGTAAATTTAAATTTTCAGGTTGGTATTCAGGGAAAGGAAATTCTTTATACCAATTGAATAGTTCTGCTACCATCTCCCTTTGTGTTTCCGCATCTGCTACCATACCGATGCATGCGGCTGCAACCCCCAGTGAACCACACAATGTTGCTTGGCCATAACCTGCAGCACCGTTGATAAATGCTTCCGGAGGAATTTGGTTAAAGGGATAACCTACTGTATCTGCCAATTCTCCAAGGAACCCCTCAGATACACCGATACCTCAGCCCCCTTTTGTTTGATATGCGTTAAATGCTCTTTCCTTAACTTTTTCCGGGTCTAGTTTTTCGTACTTAAACGGCCATTCCGGTCTTTTTACCGGGTTGGAACCGGATGTGTCTGTTGTTTGTGAATTTTCCTTGTCTGCACATGCAGTAAGGATACTGCCCATAGTTCCGGCCATAGCGACCCCCGCTACTGAAACTCCTACACCTTTGAGAAAATCTTTTCTTGTTATTTGCTTATCTTTTTGCGTCGTCATAATTGATACCCCCTCACAATTTAAGTACATAAACGACTCGATTAGTAAATCAATAAAAATTATGCGTTTTTTATAACATCTTCACATACAATTATGTGTTTCCTTGATATTTCTATATAAACAGTATAGTATAAAGCTAAGAGCTAGTATAATAAAACTTGGTTATATACCATAATCTTATTTTATTACTGCTAACATAAAAACGGAAATATGTCGGCTATAATTTTCTATTAATTCCGTTCCTATGGTGTTATAATGAAATGTGGGCATCGGATAAATTAAAAATATTCGACCATACAATAGTTTTTTCAAAAATAAAGGGGACTGTTATAGGTATGAATTTACAATATTTAAACGCTTTTTATGTAACTGTACAACTGAACAGTATATCAAGGGCCGCTAAAAAGCTACATTTAACCCAGCCCGGTTTAAGTATGCAAATACAATCCCTAGAAAGGGAACTGGAATCTACCTTTTTAATCAGAAGTAATAAAGGGGTGGAATTAACAGAAGCGGGAAAAATTTTGTTCGAGTATGCAAATACCATTCTCTCAATGCAAAACAACATAGAACGGGATTTAAAAAACCTGGAATCCGATAGGAAAGAACTTCTGATAGGTTCATGTAAAGCGGTAGGGGAATATGCTCTACCTTGCAGCATTTATATATATAAACAGGATTTTAAAGATGTTAATATTAATTTTGAAATAAACAATACAGAGGATGTTGTTAAAAATCTGATAGACCGTACCATTAATATAGGTATTGTTCATGGCGATATAGAAGCTGACAACATAAAAACCGACAAAATAACAACGGATCGCTTGTTGCTCGTTACCCCCTTACCTTTGATAAGGGATACTATTTCATTAAATGAATTTAGGAAACTTCCTTTAATTTTTAGGGAGGAAGGGTCAGGAACCCGCCAAACCATTAAGGAATCATTGCTATCACTGGGTATTTCAATTGAGGACTTGAATATAATATATGAATTAAATTCAATGGAAGCAATAAAAACCTCTGTGTTATCCGGGAAGGGAATTTCCTTTATTCCCGAATTATCAATAAAACGTGAATTGAGAGATGGAGATTTGAGGGAGATCAAAATAGAAAACTTGGATATATTCAGTAAATTTTTTATTGCATATAGAAAGGATTACGATCTTGTTGATTACGAAAAAGAATTTATTAAATTTATAAAATCATCCAAAAGGGGATTTTGTTAAAAACATTAAAGCAGCTTCTTACTATTCAGAAGCTGCTTTAATGTTTTACGTTTAATTATAAACTGTTTAATTTTTGCTCCTATAATATATATTTAAATAATATCTTGCTTCCAATCCACGCACCGACAAACATAAAAATACCGAAGACCCATCCATGTAAAGAAAGAGAAGGTACTGCACTGAAGTATGCACCTATGTTACACCCGAAACTCAGTCTGGTTCCGTAACCCATCATTATGCCGCCCAATAAAGCAAACAGTAATTGTTTTTTGTCTTTTATTTTTTTGAATTTGAATTCGGACGCAAATAATGTAGAAATCAAGGAACCCAAGATTATGGCAACAATCATAATTATCAGGCTGTTGTTAAAATATGTTTCTCCAACATTGGGTTTTGTGCCATAGGTTTTAAAATAATACCAACTATCAGTGTTAATCCCCAGTTTGTTTAAAAGACCTATGCCCAGATATAAAAATGATGTTGTGATTCTCCATGCCAGTCCGGTGGCGAATAACAAAAATGTATTTAAAAGTCCCAGCAAAATTCCACCCATCCAATAAGGCCATGGTTTTTTAAATAATTTATGTTTTAAATTCAAATTAAGCCCTCCCACTACCTTTATTTAGCCTGT
>DASRMN010000052.1:0-2445 GCA_035647935.1 Clostridia bacterium
AGAAAAAAAGATACTAGAAATAATGTACAATAGCAGTTTATTTAATGAAGAATTCGAAAATTTTATTGGTAGGGATACTGGGAAAATAGAGAAATTTATAGAAAAATTTGAAGTTGTTAAAAGGAAAAGGGATGGGCAAGAAATTAAAACAGTAAATGATGGTGCATATCTTGTATGGGGAGGGGAGAATCCTTTTATAGAACCACAACTTATAAGCATACAAGGTCAACCTACCCATGACTAAAGTCATGGGCTTGTAAAAGCCCCGGTTGACTAGCCTAAGTCTTAATTGACTACGTTCCCTGTAAATATATAGGCACTTTGGGATGCGAGTCCAAGTCCCAAACCCTGCGGTCAGTGATTAAACAGTTCCGGGGGGAGGAACAGTGTTGCTGATTTAAAACTACAGGTGAACATTGGCGATGGACAACTAACTCCAAAAGGAGGTGGGCTATATATTAGCCTACGTTATTAACAACCACGGGCAACCTTTAATGCCATGCAAACCACGAAAAGCACGGGTACTACTTAAAGATAAAAAAGCAAAGGTTATAAGGCGTGACCCCTTCACTATTCAATTATTATATGGTTCAAGCGGCTATACTCAACCCGTAAGCCTTGGTGTAGATGCGGGATCAAAAACCATCGGAGTATCGGCTTCAACCGAAAAAGAAGTCCTTTTTGAAGCTGAGGCAGAACCACGAAACGATATAGTTAATTTGCTGTCAATAAGGCGACAATACCGCCGTGGCAGGCGACATCGTAAAACAAGATATAGACCAGCACGGTTTAGCAACCGCACAAAACCCAAAGGATGGTTGGCTCCCTCGGTTGAAAATAAAATCAAAACCCACCTAGAAATAATTGCACTTGTTCACAAATTAGTACCAATAGCGAAAATTATTATTGAAGTGGCTCAATTTGACATACAAAAGATTAAAAATCCCGACATCCAGGGGACGTAATATCAAGAGGGTGAACAATTGGGGTTTTGGAATGTCAGAGAATATGTCCTTTGGCGTGATAAATATCAATGCCGGGGGCAAAAAGGCTGTAAAAACAAAATATTGGAGGTGCATCACATAGAATCACGAAAAACAGGTGGAAATGCTCCCAGCAACCTAGTAACCCTGTGCACCCAATGCCATAAAGACTACCACAGCGGAAAGTTAAAACTTAACCATAAAAGGGGCAGCTCATACAGAGATGCCGCCTTTATGGGGATAATGCGATGGGCAGTTTATAATCGGTTAAAAGATATTTACCCCAACATCAGGCTTACTTATGGGTATATCACAAAACACATTAGGATTAAGGCGGGGTTAAACAAGTTCCACCGGGTAGATGCCCGTTGCGTTAGCGGCAATCCCTTAGCTAAACCCCTAGAAAATTATTATTATTTCAAACAGGTAAGGGGTCAAAATAGACAATTGCATAAAGCTAACCCCAAGAAAGGTATTCGCAGGGCCAATAAAACTACAAGGTATATTCATGGGGTTCAATTATTTGACAAGGTACTATATAACAGGCAAGAATGCTTTATTTTTGGCAGACGCGCAAGTGGCTATTTTGATCTGCGTACACTTGATGGAGTAAAAATAAGTGCATCGGCTGGTTATAAAAAATTATTACTTCTAGTAAGAGCAACAACTTTATTGTGTGAAAGGAGGCAGACGTTTCCTCCCACCAATAAATTGGTGGGTTTCCACGTCTAAATTTTTATGAATGGGAAGAAATACAAAAACCTATGGATTTTATGACGGCATTAAAAAGTGGGTCATATGTGAGAGTGAAACACCCATGGTCAAAAGACTATGATTTTATAAAAGAATTTGCACCTATGACAAAAGTTATGTCGGAAATAATTAAATATGGTGGGGCTGTACTAGAGGAATTTATAGTACATGGGGAATGGTATATTAATAGTAGTCCACCACCATCATCAAAAGAACTACATCAAATGTTTATTGTAAAAATTACAGATAAAGAATACACATGCGAGCAATGTAAACATAAATGTACAAGTTATAATGGAGGTAAAACATTCGCAGTAAATGCTGTAAGCCAAATTGATGGTACCTTTATTTTTTTGGATAATAAAGAATACGCACCTTGCGGGGAAAGATTTGAATCGGGCTTGGCAGTGAGACAATTTAAAATTTAGATAAAAAAAAGAGGGGATTAAACCCCTCTTTCTATTTTTGTTGAAACACTAAACCTAGATTTACATTTAAGTCATGATTCCCCATCACTAGATTGACTTTCACATCTTCCATTTCCCACACATACATCCCTTTCAAATATCCTATTGAAACACATAGCCCCCAATTGTCGTAATCATATTCATAGATATTTTTGAATATTTCATCTTCCCATACAAGAATATCTCCCGTAGGTGACCCATATTTATTAGATATAATTCTTTCTAATTGAAAGAAATTATCC
>DASRMN010000053.1:0-4797 GCA_035647935.1 Clostridia bacterium
GACACAAGGGGACAGTCCCTTTGTGTTGTTGGAAAGACACAACACAAGAGGAACTGGCCCCATTGTGTCCAATCAGACCTCAGTTTGTTAGACGGTTGTTAAAGGAAGGCACGGGACAAGGGGACGGGAGTTTTTTCCCATTCCACCGTTTTCTGCCTATAGATAAAATGGAATTTGATGGGACAAGAACTCGCCGTCCCCTTGTCCCGTGCCTTTCTTCCTACTACAAATTCCTATCCCATTTGTGACGCATAATTAGACTTATACGCAGTAACCGACTAAACCCCCATCCGTTTAATAAAATATTTTATATTACACTAAAATTGATAGACGATCTGTGTCTGAAGAATGATATAGTGTACAGAGGTGGATATAAGGAGGAATTATGAAAATATTGGTTGATGCGGATGGATGTCCGGTTAAAGATATAATCATAGATGTTGCCGGAAAGTATAATATAAAGGTGGTTTTGGTAAAAAGCATTTGCCATGAATTATATGACGACTATGCCGAAATTGTGACTGTAGACAAAGGTAAGGATATGGCCGATATTGCTTTGATTAACAATACAGAAGAAGGGGACATTGTGATCACCCAAGATTACGGTGTAGCCGCAATGGCCATTGCCAAAAAGGCCATAGCTATTAACCAAAACGGGTGGCCTTATACCGATAATAATATAGACGGATTATTGATGAAAAGATATATTGGGCAAGAAATGAGAAAAAACCACAGAAAATATACAAAAATACCAAAACGAACAAAAAAGGATGATATTAAATTCAGGAAATTACTTATCAGTTATCTGGAAAGCGGGAATCAGACAGGTGGCGGCAAGAACTAGAAAAAGCTAAAAAACTGTACTGTAAAACGTAACAGGAACTGTCCAAAATGCATTCTTATGATGCACTAGGAACCGTCCCTGGTGCACCATAAGAAAACTAAAAATGAAAAGGGAGATGTATATGGATTATGCGGAAATTTTGGAAAATGCTAGGAAATTGATACACGAAAAATGTAAGGTATGTGCCGATTGTAACGGCATAGCATGCAAAGGGCAGGTGCCGGGCGCGGGAGGCAAAGGGTCAGGGGCGGGCTTTATCAGGAATCGCGAAAAAATTAATGATGTCAAAGTTAATTTAGACACAATTATAGAAGAAAAGGAAATTGATACATCCATTGAACTTTTCGGAATAAATTTTAAATATCCTGTATTTGCAGCACCGATTAGCGCTGTCGGTTTAAATTACGGTGAGGCTCTGGATGATTTCGAATACAGTAAAGCTATTGTGCGTGGGTGTAAAGATGCGGGAACAATTGCATTTACCGGGGATGGTGCAAAGGATGAATTCTATGATCTGCCACTCGAAGCGGTTGGTGACTACGACGGGCATGGTATTCCCACCATTAAACCTTGGAGAAATGAAGAAATAATGAAGAAAATCAGAAAGGCCGAGGAAAAGGGTGCCGTAGCGGTTGCAATGGATATTGATGCCGCGGGACTGGTCACTTTAGCCTTGCTCGGAAAACCGGTGGGCACAAAATCGGTTGAAGAACTAAAAAGAATAATTTCATCAGCAAGATTTCCCGTGATTTTAAAAGGAATCATGACGGTAGAGGGTGCTAAAAAGGCATTGGAAACCGGGGCATACGGTATTGTTGTATCTAACCATGGAGGCAGGGTTTTAGATCATACCCTATCCACAATTGAGGTTTTGCCT
This sequence comes from Clostridia bacterium, assembly GCA_035647935.1. Classification (GTDB taxonomy): domain Bacteria; phylum Bacillota; class Clostridia; order Peptostreptococcales; family Natronincolaceae; genus JAAZJW01. The sequence continues at coordinate 1,722 of DASRMN010000053.1, forward strand.
ACCATCACAGAGGCTGTGCAAGGAAAAATGAAAATTTTTATAGACGGTGGTTTCAGGACAGGGATAGATGTTTTCAAGGCCTTAGCCCTAGGTGCGGATGCTGTACTTATTGGTCGCCCGTATGTGGTAGCTGCTTATGGCGGTGGCGCGGAAGGTGTAAAAATTTATACGGAAAAACTGGGCGCCGAACTGAAAGAAACAATGATCATGACAGGATGTCATGCACTAAAGGATATTAACGAAGATAAGGTAGTTGTGAAGGGGAAACGGGAATAGTGGCACGTAAACATATGCATCATCTATGTTTATATTTTTAATTCCCCGGGTTGTGTAAAATTGTAAAACATATTTTGGATTGTGCCTTTGGGGATATGGCATGGAACAGCAGATTATGTAGATATCAATAAATGAAATATTACCGGGTCGGAATATATAAAGGGGGAAATACAACGTGAAAAAGAATAGGATGCTGAAGATACTCGGAGGAATATTGGCAGTAGTACTAATTAGCGGAGTACTTTTTATTACAAACATTTTTGTGGGCAATCCGATATCGGCCAAAATAGCGGAAAGAGCAATTAGAAATTATGTGAATGAAAAATATTCTTTCCTTGACCTCGAGTTGGAAAGACCGGTTTATAATCCAAAAGACGGGTATTATACGATATGGGCTAAATCCAAGACCAGTATCGATACCAAATTCAGCATAAATTATAGGGACGGGAAAGTATATTATGATAGTTATGAATTTGATGTTCTGCATATGTACAACACATTACGCAGGTTGGAAGATGAATACACATACATTGCAAGACAAATTTTGGAAGATGAACTGAATTACAAGGACAATAGTGCCAGGGTAATGTATGATAAGGATGATTATGAAAATGCCGGGCATATAGACGTTTTAAAATTGGACATGGAATTTGACAGATCATTACCCCTTAACCCGGAAATCAGTTTGTCATTGAAAGGGATAGAAGATATCTCACTAAAGAATATAAGTAAAATTTTAATTGCTTCACATGAAACATTTTTAAATAATGAATGTTATTTCAAAAAATATGGAATGTATGCAGGAGATAATGGAACTGTTGTGACGGTGCATGGAGTTACTCCTGAGGATATTGAAAGTGGGCGGCTTTTGGATTTGCTTCAACAGGCAAGGGATTATGAGGATGATGTTAAATTCGAAAAAAATGGGGATAAAATAGATGACGGGGACGGGATAACAGTTTTTACCAAGACCAAATAGGTAACTGGGGGACGAGTGACAAGAAGAGACGAATTTGTCACTCGTTCCCTCTTTCCCTTAAAATTTTCATCCCAAGGCGCTTAACATGACAAATTGGGTACGCCCCCTTTTGTCACCTTTTGTCACATTTTTTGTTTAACAATTATATCCCGTACTTAATATTATACAACCAAAGGTTTCATATTGAATTTTTAAGGGGGATATAAATGACATTTTATTATTTTGAACAAGACATTACAGCCTACACCGCAAAGCATGGAGCGGTAATGGCTTCCGGGGTAACACCGGAGGTTGGATATGTTGCCGTTCATCCTGCTAGATGGGGAATGGAACAATGGAACAATCCGATTATTCCATTCGGAGCATCAATTACTTTATTAGATACCGAAGAATCTATATTTCATCCAATTTATGGAGAGTTGAGATCCTTTCAGGTACAGGATGTCGGTGATATGCTGAATGCAAAAGGTCTTTCCGAATATTTTGTTGATATTTATTGGGGGGAAGGCCCGGACATGGAGCAATCTGCAATTAATTTCGGGATGCAAAAAAGAAGCTTTAAGGTGATGTATTAAAATATTTCTTCATCTAACAATTCATTTACAGCGTCCTTGCTATAATTTATCACAAGTTCGTCCGGAAAGTTTGCTTTCTCGGTAACCTGAACACAATTGGAAAAATTGCCGATATCATAGGAGACATGGGAATCGCTGCCGAACATAACTTTTACATTATATTTTTTACAAAGGCTTAAAATAGTTGCAGCGTTTTCATGAACACCCTGTCTGTAGCTATCGGGGCGTAAAGAAGTGTTGTTAATTTCAAGGGCCACGTTATATAGCTTAGAAGCTTGTATTATGGCGTCATAATCCATAGGATACCTAGAATCGTCAGGATGGCCTATAATTTTTACAAAGGGATTTTTCATTACCCCGATAATAGCATTGGTGTTTTCCTCTTTCGTGCCGGGTTCTATACAGGGGGGATGCAAACTGGCTATAGCAAAATCCAGTCTTTTGAGGATTCTTGCAGGCACGTCGATATTTCCTTCAAAGTCCATAATATTGGCTTCCACACCCTTTAGCAGAATTAACCCGTCTATTTCCCTAGGCACCACAAATAAATTACCAAAATGAAATATATTAGGACTGCCAGGCAAGGCCGGGGCATGATCCGAGATACCTAAAACCCTGACATTTTTCTTCACGGCTCTTGATATCAGTTCTTCCATAGTGCTGTAGGCATGACCGCTGGCAACAGTATGGTTATGTAAGTCTATCAGTATTTCCATAAGTATAACCTCATCTCAAATTCTATTTAATTTTATGACAAATGTGTGACAAATTAGGTGCGTCCCCATTTGTCCCACCATTTGTCCCATTCGTCATCTTTGCTCCATTTCTCAAAAAAATGATATCCCAGCTGTATTAATACCCCGGCCCCCGTACTTATTACAGTAAATATGAACAAAGAAAGGAGCCCGATTAGGTTCCTCCAATCTGAAGCCTCTTGTAAAAATACACGATACATCAAAATAAAACCGACGGTTAAACCGATTATAAGGCTTATGAGGATGATTTTCAGTTCATAAAACACTAATAACGAAGCTGTTGTACCTGCTGCAATTGAAAAACCCGCAAGTGCTACAATGTTTTTTGCTGCGATTTCATTTCCAAGTACAAATTTTGTTCCTATAAAAAGCAAAACGAAGGACAGAACGGCTACTGCAAATCCTACTGTCAGGTAATCCTTTTTATTAGATTTTGACAAAAATATCACCCCCGTGTTTTTCTCTCCAATATAGTTTATAATATATATGCT
>DASRMN010000054.1:0-2497 GCA_035647935.1 Clostridia bacterium
ATTTTATATCTGTCTGTTATATGGTATGTTTATCCTACCCGTTACATAGATGCCCCCGGACTGTAATTAAATTACCACAGGTAAAATAAACAAGGGCAAGATTTTCCATCTCACCTTGCTCTACTCAAAATAGCCCTTTTACAGGGCACATTTTAAAAATCTTTGTTATTTTATCCTAAGTCGTTTTGTTTCACTATCGATTAGTATCCACGAAAATCACAATGTACATCCTGCATTTCAATGTCTGTTCTACTATCTTTTTAGATGACTATATTTTACATATTATAAAATAGTAACTATTAAATGTCAAGCAAAAATCAGACTTTTTACATTATGTAGCTTTCTTGATTTCGTTCAGATATTCCACCCTGGGTTTGAGATTGAGCCTGTCTAAAATTTCATCATACTCACTTAAATTTCCTTCTTTTTCGTTTGTCTTAAGAAGAGAGATTACTACTCCTTCCATCACGTTGGTTCCAAAGGATCTGCCGTTGAATTCAGGGGTAGTAGTGACGAGCAGCCCCACACCCTTGGCTTTCAATTGGTCCACATCTTCCTTCGTGACCGTATTTGTAATTATTATCTTGTTTTTCATATCATCAGGCATAAATTTTTTAATATAAAGAAAATCCCCCGCCACAATTTCTGCATCGTTAAAACGTTTAGCAAACTTATTGCCCACATTTTTGTTTTGCTCTTCCCCTACGGGATATACCAAACGAAACGGCAATCGGCAGACAATCGGTGCCAGCACAGCCGCCACCCTATGTAAACTCTTTAATGAATACAGAGGAATGTTTATACCGAGAGCAAACATTAAATCCCCCAGTATCATATCGGCACCGCAACATTCCAAACTTTCCGCCATACCGAAACGGTCCATCCCACAAGTAACTAATACCTTCTTTTTTGCAAAATTGATTATACCGTTGTTATGTAAATGTATAATGACCCTTCGCTCTAATGTGTTTTTAAGACCGGAACCGTCAACTATAGGTGTAGTTTTGGCCGCCCTTTTAATAGGTAATGCCGCTCTGAAAACATACGGGCGATCCCCTGCCCATATATGCAAATCAATGCCACCCATTCCGATTGCATCAACCTTACCGTCTATTTTTTCTATCAATTCAATCGCCTTTTGTATGTCCCCATCCGTACCGACACGTTCAATGATAAATTTTTCACCCATTATTTCCGTTTCGACATAATGGTCTCTTTTAGAACTGCCGATACTTACACTGACCACTCTTTTCACTTTGGTTACCTGCTTTCTTTATTAATAGGCGGATGAATTGGGTGGGACAGAACCCCGTCAGACTGTGTGAAAATTATCATTGCTATGAAAATCGTAGGGGTGGACGACCCTGTCCACCCGCGGGCAGACAGAGTCGTCTGCCCCTACTATCCCAGATGACAGAGTAGGAATTGTGCCTTTTCACACAGTCTGCCGTCCCCTTGTCCCACTTTTATCTGTTCAAGTATTCAATCAAGGCCTTCTCCATATCATCCTTATGTTCAATTCTGTTGATTTGATTGCGGAGGTTTGCGGAATCCCTCAGTCCTTTTACATACCACGCAATATGTTTTCTCATTTCTATGATTCCGATGCGTTCTCCTTTATATTTAACAGCCAATTCCATATGTTTTAACGCCATATTTATTTTTTCTTTAAGGTCAGGTTCCGGGAGTAATTCACTTGTTTTCATATAGTGTATCAACCTTCTGAACAACCAAGGATTGCCCCGGCTTCCTCTGCCGATCATAATCCCATCACATTTGCTCTTGTCCAACAACCCTATTCCATCTTCCACCGTAAACACATCTCCGTTGCCTATTACGGGAATAGTCAAGTCTTGTTTTACCTCTTTTATAATATCCCAATCGGCTTTGCCCGAATAGAATTGTTTTCCGGTTCTGCCATGGACAGTTACCGCTTTTGCTCCGCTCTGTTCTATAGCTTTTGCAAGTTCAACCGCATTGATACAGTTTTCATCCCAACCTTTACGTATTTTAACCGTAACAGGTTTTATACATTCTTTGACAACCGCCCCCACAATCCTACAAGCCAGATTAATATCCCGCATGAGGGCACAACCATCCCCATTTTTAACTATTTTAGGGGTAGGACATCCCATGTTTATATCTAATATAGCATTTTCTCTGTCATTAAGTATATAGGCAGCTCTGCCCATAATGTCGGGATCCGAACCGAATATCTGTAGTGCAACAGGTTTTTCATCGGGATGAATTTTTAGTAATTTTTCAGTTTTTTTGTCCCCATAATATAGTCCCCTAGAACTTATCATTTCCGAATATACCATTCCGCAACCCATCTCTTTGCAAATGAGTCTGAAGGGAAGGTCTGTTATCCCGGCCATGGGAGCTAGAAAAACAGGGTTTTCTGAAATTATATCACCTATTTCCATATTTTCACCTTTATGTGGCAGGGTGGCAGGGTGGCAGGGTGTGGCAGGGGGACGTTTTGTTTGCCACGCAA
>DASRMN010000055.1:0-2779 GCA_035647935.1 Clostridia bacterium
AGATTATCGTGTTGTTTTTTGTTTAATTTTTTATACTTTTATTATTTTAAGTATCTTTACGATAACCTGTATCATATTGTCGTGTTGTTTTATGTCTAATCTTTTACTTTTTTATTGTCCGAAGTATCTTTAAGGATAATATTTTTTTGCACTGAGGTTGCTTATCAGAACCGGGATTGGAGCAATGTTCTTAAATGAATCTGAAATATTTACGATAGGGTTGAAAGAATCGACTCTGAGGGGATTGATCTGTTTAGCTTTTTTCTGGGCTAATATAACACTTGTAATTATAATAGCAAGTATTATTATGACGATAATTCCACCTAAAATTAATCCCCTGCTTGAAGTCCGCCTGCTGCTTTCACTCGGGCTCATATTGCTTGAAAATTGTTTAAAAGGATTAGAACCGGACGGTTGTTGCGTAAAAGGCCCCGGTTGTGCGGGTGTCCTCGGATATGGGGATGCCTGATGCATTTGAGGTGCTTCGGGTGCCCGAGGGGCCTGATAAGCTTGGGACATCTTCGGGGTTGCAGGTTGATGAACTTGGGATTCATCGGGTGCCTGCGGAGCCTGATAAGTCGGAGGTATTTCGGGTGCCTCGGGTATTTGTTGAATTTGAGATTCATCGGGGGTTTCAGGCATCTGTTGGATTTGAAATTCCTCAGGGGTTTCAGGCATCTGCTGAGCTTGAGATTCCTCAGGGGTTTCGAATTCATTCGGCATATCGGGTTCTGTTAAAATCGCTTCCTCCGGTATATCGGATTCCGTCAATATCTCTCCCTCCGTATAGATAATTTTTTGTCCGCATGATGGGCAAAATAAATCATCGGGTTCCATACTGGCCCCGCAATGTTCACAGAATTTTTTTTCCATTGTTATACTCCTTTCTCTATTGTTTTTTAGCGGTTATAACGTTATTTATTTTTGCAGCATATCATAAAACGATTTCGTAAATATTAGAAAATATTTTTAAAGCCCGCCGGTTAAAAACAACGGGAGCCGGGGAACCGTTATATTTCCCGACGGCATATCCATATATATCAAATATTGCAGGTGCTACAAGCTATTATAATTTGGCATATGCATATTGCTATTATAAAATATATGGCCAGTGTTTTGCATTTCTTGACAAAAGAATTCAATGACAAATTAACAGAAGTGTCACTTTATTTTATTGGTTATTTTTATTGCTCAATGCAGGGGGTTAAAATTTGATGATATACCATCCGGAAGTGGGGATGCGGAACAAACACAGGTAATACTGAATTTTACTTTAACAGAAACTTTACCTGTTTTTTAGCACCAATTACATGTATAGCATATTATAAATTATAGCAACATAAAAAACCCAATAACATATCGCAGAGATAATATGTATGATGGTTTGGTTCAGGCGAAGGCTTTGTCAAACCGGGTTTTCATTAAAATATATAAGAAATGGGGGAATTTAAAACAATGGGGATCAACTTGCAAATTTTATTATTTTTAAGCATAATTGTCCTGCAAATAGCATTGATAACGGTAACTGCAAAGGGGCTTAAGGTTCTTCAAAGAACTATGAGTATTCCGGAACAAAAAACTTCTATGACAAAAACCCTCGGCCATGAGGAATATGGAATCGAAAATAAAAAAGAAGGGGAAAAACATACCGAAAAAAAAGAAACAGATGATTTATATCCGGCACCGGAAAGCGAGGAACTTCTATTTATAAAAGAGGTAGAATTAAACAAGGAGGACCCGGTAACGGAAATAAATATAATAGTCGACAGATAGGAAAAATAATTAGCACCCTTTTTTTTGTCAGTAATATTATGAAGTGACAGAGGAAAGGAGGGAAAAAAATGTCTTGTATTTTAAGTGCAAGTACGATAACAATGCCAGAAATACCTGATCAGGATCAGATAGACCTTGATCTTGAAGTAAGCTCTATAGCTGATGTGATTGTTCATGGTCGGGTTACATTTTGTGATTCCGATGTTCCGGTTGTAGGAGCTATTGTGAAAGCTATAGATGCAGAGGGTGTAGGGCTTTGCCACACCTTTAGCGGCTGTAACGGTTTGTATATGTTGAGACTTCCGGCTTCATTTGGGGGCCAGAATATTACCATTTTAGTTTCATGTACAAATTGCCCCGCTTTGGAGCCATGTGCATGTACATCGCCATGTCCAACAGCGTAAAGTTAATATTTCGACAGTGAAAACGTCGATGACAACAACGAATAGATAGTTCAGAAGGTCCTTAAAAACACCGCGGTTCTGATTACGGGGACTGCGGTGTCATTATTTTTTGTTTTACAAGAACCACGGAGCAGCTAAAATCATATAATAAATAAACTGCTGACATTATATAATTTTTTGGTCTTTACGGAGTTAAATTTAAAATGGTATAATTCCAGCAAAATACGGATATGTCAGGGAGTGAGGATTATGAAAAAGTGTAAATTTAAAAAGGGGCATTATCCCTCTGAGTTATGTAAAATATTTTATAGAAAACCTTTTCCTTGCTTTTACCCTCCACAGATGGGGGAGAAAAAAATTATCATACGTAAGGATTTAAAAGTGAGGGAAGTAAAAGATGTATTGATTCATGGACGTATCAAGGATTGTATCACCCACGAGGGAATTTCGGGAGCAATAGTTAAGGCTTTTTACAGAGATTGCTTGGGTGAACTGACAGGTATCTGCCATACCTTCAGTGGGTGCGAGGGATATTATATGTTGAGAATTCCTCCTAAATTTGGAGGTAAAATCATAACCGTAATGGCTGTGAAAACGAATTG
>DASRMN010000056.1:0-9461 GCA_035647935.1 Clostridia bacterium
GATATAATATAATATACCGTTTGTCTATCTGTGTATTGCCTCTGATTGTAACTCCCTATGTGGCCCGTGTGTTGGGTGCGGAACAGGTTGGTATCTATGCTTTTTCGAGCACCGTTGCTCTTTACTTTATTATGTTGGGCAAACTGGGTCTGGATAATTACGGGAACAGAAGCATTGCTGTCTGCCAATCGGATTTGGAAAAACGGAGCAAGATATTTTGGGGTATATATATAACACAGGTAGTGATGTCCCTTCTTTCTATTTTGATTTTTGTCTTGCTGGTTTTGACGGTTTTTGAGGAAAATAGAATTGTGTATTGGATGCAGTTAATATACGTTGCTTCTGTTTTATTTGATGTTAGCTGGTTTTTCTATGGCATGGAGAAATTTTTGCTTACTACCATACGGAGTTTGGTATCTAGGGTTTTAGTAATTATTTTGGTTTTCGCTTTTGTAAAGACTCGTGAGGATGTATGGATATATACCCTTATTATGTCATGTTGTTTTATGATAGAACAATTGCAATTATTACCTTTTTTAATTCGGCAAGTAAAATGGGTGCCCTTAAAAAAAGAAGATATTTTACGCCATATTGTTCCTAATATGAAACTTTTTATTCCTCTCCTTGCCTTGAGTATTTATAATTGGATGGATAAAATTATGTTGGGGGCTATAGTTAAGAACACGGCGGTTGTTGCTTTTTATGCCTATGCTGAAAATATCATCAATCTTCCAAAGGGCATATTAACCGCACTGGATACCGTCATGTTACCGCGGATTTCTAACATGGCTGCGGATAACCGTCCGGATGAAGGAATTCAAAAAATGAGAACTTCCATGAGGGTTAATAATTTTGTCAGTTGTGCCCTCTGTTTTGGTATTGCGGGGATTGCTCCCGTTTTTATTCCCTGGTTTCTCGGGGCGGGATATGGGCCCACTATTCCCCTGACCATAACCCTGGCCATAGTGATGATTCCCATGGGTATTGTTAATGTTATACAAACCCAATATTTGGTTCCCTTTCATTTGGAACATATTTATATCAGGGCGGTATCCTTGGGAGCATTGGCCAATATAATTCTGAATGCGTTGCTAATTCCATATTACGGTGCATTTGGCGCTGTTATCGGCACACTGGGGGCCGAAATACTGGTATGCTTATATCAAATTCTTAATATTAAGGAAGTCTATAATTTTTCCATGCTCTTCAAGACATTATTACCTTTTGTAACATGTGGTGTTGTTGAATTTTCGGTTATTTATTCCCTATGTAGACTTAGGATAAATACTTCTGCATTGTTATTTTTACAGATTTTTGTCGGGGGGCTGGTATATTTGGTGGGATGCGGTATTTATGCTATATTATTCAGCAAAAAATATAAAGGTATTAAGGATGTTGCAGAAATTTTAAAATTATAGTATTCAGAGTGGGGGGACGAAAATGATTGTTGATACAAACGCATATGTAATATCTCTGGTACAGGTATTTATGGCTTCTATGGTACGAGATTTTCTTATCCCACTTTTTGTATGGAAAAAATATCTTGAGGATAAAAGCTATAGCTTCAGATTTTGGTTTTGTGTAATCACCCAGGCTATTTTGCAGATTAATTTGGTGTTACTCCTGGGTTTTTTTAATATCTGTAATCCTTATACCATGATTGCTTCTAACATATTGATATATGGCCTGATCCTTTGGAATTATTCGGATAAAAGGTTCTTTTATAATTGTAAGGAAAGCATAGCTGCCTTCTGGTCTGCTTATAAAGAAGAAAGATTTCTGTTTCACATGTCCCGAGAAGTAAAAAACCGGCTGAATAATCTTAAGAGAAGAATGACTAATTGGCCTATCCGGGACTATATTAGGGAGAATTGGATTGAAGTTATTTTTTTAATAGCGATGGTAATATATAATATTTGGTTTTTAACGTACAATGCCATGCAATACCATTGTTATCATTTTTCCGATATCCCGGTGCATCAATCTTGGATTTATGAACTGGAAAAGGGAAATATGTTTGCTGATGGTATTTATCCCTTCGGTTTACATTCCATGATATATTTTATCAGAATTATATTTCGGTTAAATCTATTTGAAGTCCTGATGTATGCCGGTGCGTATCAGACAGTTATACTTATGATTGGTTTATATTTATTGGCAAAGGAAATTTTTTACGCAAAATATACTCCTGTGGCTGTGATGGTTATAACCGGTCTTATGATTAATCAGGGACGTTATTCCGCTTCCCTTCCCCAAGAGGTTGGCATGTTTGCGGTGGTTGGTATAGCTTATTTTATGATTAGGTATTTACATAGTTATAAGGAAAAATTTATGATTGAAGGGGATTCTACCCTAAGGGCACATTTTCGCTTTAACTCTTATATTACTCGAAGATATATCAATACAGACGCTATGCTTCTGATAATGTGCGTAGCCTTGGTTATAGCCTATCACTTTTACACTGCCATTGCAGCTATATTTTTGATAGTTGCAATTGGGCTTGCTTATATATCCAGAATCTTCAAAAGACAGTACCTCATTCCCTTGATTTCCTGTGGGATAATTGGGGCATTGATTGCGGTTTTTCCTTTGGTAGCCTATCGGGTAAAGGGTGTCCCCTTTCAGGAATCTATGGATTGGGCTACCAGTGTTATAAGGGGTGAAACTTGGCGGGGGGTTGATGAGGAATATCAGGAACAAATGGATCAAATATTGGGCCGGGAATCAGGAGAAATCAATGAAAATTCAGATTTGGTGGAAGCTGATGAAGAGGAGACCGGGGTCGATTATTCTACAATGAACCTAGGGGAGACATTAAGGTATATATGTTCTGCGATGTTTCATTTTGGAAGCATTGTTATGTTTGGGGAGAGTGCTACAAGGTTTATGTTTATTTGTATGGTGATAGGTTTTTTCTGTGCTATTTCTATGTTGCTATGGAGGAGGACCGGAAATTTTGGTTTTGATTATATGGCCTTAATTTTTAGTATGATTATTTTGCATATTCTGGGTTCGGCTCCAACGCTGGGGTTTACAGAGCTTGTTGCAGCAGCTAGGGCATCAACCTTTGCGGAACCATTTGTCGGTTTTATTTATATGCTACCTATAGATTTTATATTTCGCATATTGGGGCTTTGGGAAAAGCGATACTATAAACGTGTACTCAACTTTTTATCTTTAATGGTATGCGGTATTTTGGTTATAGTAATTATTAAAATGGGTTGGTATCATGATTTTTTCGAGGTTAACCAAGCCTATTATAATGAGCCCGAATACCTAATCCGGCACATTAAAAAATCCTATGATAAGCATACTTATACCATTGTTTCACCTGTAGATCATCGTTATAGTATCATTGATTATGGTTATCATACGGAGCTTTCGGAATTTATGGATATGGTAAACGGTAACCAGAAAAGTTTCATTTTTCCGACAAAATATGTTTTCTTTTTTATTGAAAAGAAAGTGTTGCAGGACTACACGTATGGCCCTGTAAATGTAGATCTAAAATATGCGGCTATGGACTTTGTTTATCTGGCTGACCATCAAGATTATTATTTTCAACGTGCGATTTTAGAATCACAGGCTTATTACTGGGCTCAAAAAGTTCTTCGGGTTTACCCGAAAACCTTTAAAGTCTTTTATGAGGACGATATATATGTTGCCTATATTTTAGAACAAAATGTTTTTCATCCGTATGATTTGAGGGTAGACTATCTTTCTGAAACAATGTGAAGCAATGGGGACTGATTTGTAGAGGGGCAAAAAACTAAACAGAAGGGGGACTTTTGGGAAAATGAATAATAAGCTATTGGTTGTTTATGCGGCAGATAATAATTACGCTAAATACCTTGGTATCTCTATGTTATCCTTATTTCAAAAGAATGAAATATTTGATGAAATTATGGTATTTATTTTGGATTATGGGATTGAGGATTCTAATAAAGAAAAACTCCAAAACTTAGCAAAAAAATTTAATAGGAGGGTTATTTTTAAATCCATAGAATCAGCTATATCTACTTTGGATTTGAATATGGGTGCCAGAAAGATTTCTGTTGTATCTTATTCAAGGCTGCTTTTATCATCTATCCTTTCAGACCATTATGATAGGATACTGTATTTAGACTGCGACACTCTTGTGATGGATTGCCTGAATGATTTATGGAATGTGGATTTGGGGGATAATCCGGTTCTGGGTGTGCAGGATACGGTAGATAGCCATTTTTTAAAGAAGATTGGCATGGAATCTGATGAATGCTATGTAAATGCCGGGGTTCTTCTTATTGATTTAGACAATTGGAGGAAGGAAAATTTAGAAAACAAGTTTATAGATTGTATTAAAAAGTTTGACGGCAATGTCCCCCATCATGATCAAGGGGTTATAAATGCTGTCTGCAGGCACAGGAAAGGTATTGTCGAGCCCAGATACAATCTTACTTCTAATATGTATTCATTTTCAGCAAGTACCATAAAAAAATTATATTTCATGGATAATTATTATTCACAAAGAGAATTGGATGAAGCAAAAAGAAACCCTGCAATAATCCATTTTACACAAGGGTTGGTAGGAAGGCCTTGGGAACAGAACTGTACACATCCTGAGAGAGAAAAATACATGAAGGTTTGGGGGGAATCGCCTTGGAAGGGAGAGCCGATTTTGCCTGATAGCAGAAAACCTTCCATAAAGATTTTTGCTTTTATCTATAAATATGCCCCCCTTTTCCTGTCAGAAGGTATTTACCGAATGCTTTCTAGGTTTGTTCATATTAATGAATGAAATTATGTGAAACAATGGGGACGGCAGGTTGCTTCATTCTTTGTTATTGGTTCCTGTCACAGAGCGGAAGCCTCACAATAAATTCCGCTCCTTTGCCCGGCCCTTCGCTTTTAATCTCTATGTAACCACCATGCAGGACAACAATTTCTTTTACGATAGGCAAACCGAGACCGAGGCCCCCGGCACTTCGGGCGAGTGAATTATCTGCTTGTACAAATGGTTTAAACAGATCAGGCAGGAGTGCAGGGTGGATTCCGATTCCGGTGTCGGCAATTCCGATAACAATGTTATTAACGTTATCGTCCTTGGACACTATGAATTCAACCGTTCCATTTTTCTCTGTAAATTTAAGAGCATTGGATAAAAGGTTTCCAATAACCTGTTTAATACGTGCAGAATCGGCATTTATATATGTAGGTTCAATACAACGTTTTTCCTTCAGGGTTATCCCCTTTGCATCGAATTGCGCTCTGAACTCATCCAAGGTTTCATTGATAATCTTATTAATTTCAATAGTTTTTTTCACCAATTTGAATTTCTTTATTTTTGTTCTGGTAACGTCTAAAATATCGTTAACCAGTCTTTTCAGTTGAACCGTCTGGCGTTTTATAACCTCCCTTGCATACATATCTTGTTCACTTCCGGGGGGTACATATTCCATTAAGGAAAGACCCATTGATATTGCAGCCAGCGGGTTCCGAAGCTCATGTGAGAGTGTTGAAATAAAATTATTTTTATAAATATTTTCCTTATGAAGACTTTTTGCCAATCTGTGAGACCTTCTTTCGCTCCTCCGCAACGCGTTTTCAAAAAGTTTTCTGCGTGTAATATCAATATGTGTGCCATAGGCTTTTGAGGGTTTGCCTTTTTTATTATAAATAATTTTTGCTTGCCCTAAAACCCATATATGGCCGGAATCCACTGTTTTGACTTTGTATTCGGCGCTATACTTTGGAGTTTTTTCATCGACTAAATCCATATCTGATGTTTCCGTTTGGCTTGTATTTTCCAAGCGAAACACTTGTGGGGATATCGAAAATATCTCTTCATTACTCAAGTTTTTCAGTCCGAGTCTCTTTTTCCATGTTTCAGAAATATGGCATTTTTTCTCTTCAAAATCTATTATAAATGAACCCAAAAAGGAACTATCAAGAATTTCAAGGTATTCTTTTTCCCTTTCCATAAGTTCTAAACGACTGTTTTCTTTTAGTTCCAATTCCATTTGTTTTTTCTTCGTGATGTCCCTTCCGATAACTATGAGTCCACCGCTTTCAAGTGGGTATGCACTCATTTCGGCCCACTCACCTGTGAATTTAGAAAACCTTTCCCAATGTTGGGGTGTTCCGGTATCTAGGGCCAACTGGTATTTTTCAAAGCTTATAGGTTCTCTACTCAGCGGAAATACGTCCCAGAATATTTTTCCGATTACCTTTTTTCTTTCCACGTGTGAAAGGCTTTCGGTCTGGGGATTAATATAGATAATTTTCATGTCTTTGTCAACAATTAAGAAAGTGTCCTTATTTATTTCAAAAAATTCAATTAGCAATGGATTTTCGTTTCTGCCAATGTCAGGACTACTATCTGCACCCATATCTATTGTTACCTCCCGAAATATATTTGCTTGTAAAATTATTTACAGGGAAACACAAATCCCATCGAGGATCATTTTTAGGGTATTTAAATTCAAGGGCTTGATGAGGTGTTTATCGAACCCGGCTTCTATCGAAAGCTTTATATCCCTTGGGCCCGAGTATCCTGAAATAGCAATCAGATATATGTCTTTCAGTTCATCGTCCTGACGGATATATTTAGCAACATCGTAGCCACTCATACCCGGCATCCCTATGTCACATAAAATAACCTTAGGTTTCTGTGCCTTTGCTTTATCTATGCCTTCTTCCCCACTCAGGGCGGCAATTGTTTTGTATCCCATTGTATTAAGGAGCTCACATGTTATATTGGCTATATCCTCATTATCATCTATTATAATTACCATTTGTTCCATTGATCCCCCTTTTTCATTGTTTAGGGAAATATATGACTGATTAAGACTGCCTTCGAATCTTTTGTTCGAAATCCTGTTTTATCTCCCATGTTTTTTATTATAATGATTATAACATCGGGGGAGTGCGGATTTTGTCATATTTTGTTATCATACCTATATAATATTTATTTTTATATTTTTGTTTCATCGGGATGGAAAATGTCCCGGTTATCTGGACGCAAACAGTGCAAACAGGGGGACGGAAGACTGTGTGAAAAAACTTGTTAAAAAACCTGAGTGTTGGGTCAGGATGACAATTTTCACTCAGTCTGCCGTCCTCCTGTTTGCCGAGACTGAAAAAGTCGTAGGATAGTATAGATATCTTACGACTTTTTAATATTAACTATTTTGTTTGCTTATGTTAATTTTTCTTCTATAGAGTCGATAGAACCTGATAAGGAATCAACCTGTTCTATTAAACTTTCCAGTTCGTTCGATACCGAATGATCCTTCACACGGCCAAAATCGTTGCTTGCCATTAACAATTGAATTGCACTCAAATTTTCCCTTATCTTATTATTACATAATTTTAAATTGTTTATCTGATCCAGCACCCTCATTCTATCTTCATCAATCTTCATTTTAAAGCCTCCTAGTCTGTGTTATTTTTAATATTGTTCCCCTATATAGTAAAAATATTATTTCAAACACAATAAAACAGCATTTACAAGGGAACAGTTTTATCTGATTATTCCCGCAATTCGTAAAAATTACATAATAAATGTCCCATTTTTGTAGTAAGCCAACTTGTGTGTTACATATATTAATAAATGAGAAAAAACAATAAAGGAGGAAGTTAAAAATTGAGGTTAATTGTTATACAAAAACATCGGCTCATCAGGGTTTTGATAGCAATAATTTTAATTTTAGTATTGCTGACTGTGTTATTGTATCACAATAAACATCCGGAAATTGTCAGTCTTCCTACTACAACAAGGGTAATAGTTATAGATCCCGGACATGGAGGATATGACCCCGGCAGACCGGGACTTAGTGGGAAGGATGAAAAAGACATAAATCTGGCTATTTCATTGTATCTGCGTGAATATTTGGAACAGAGCGGTTCTGTTGTAATTATGATTAGGGAAAAGGACATAGATCTGTATGAGGATGATGGCAGCGGGAGAAGGAAAAAAACCATTGATATGACAAAAAGAAAAGATATTATAATAGAAAATGAACCCCATGTCTTTGTGAGTATCCATGTTAACAGTTTTTCACAGTCCGGATATTACGGAGCACAAACTTTTTATTCGATAGATAATGAGGAATCGAAACAGTTGGCTATTATAATTCAGGAAGAATTAATCCGGGTGCTGGATAATGATAACAAAAGGCAGCCCCAAGGAAGGGACGATATTTTTATAATAAAAGGGTTAGATATCCCGACTGTTTTAGTTGAATGCGGTTTCCTATCTAACCCTCAAGAAGAGCAAAAATTGAATGACCCACAATACCAGCAAAAAGTCGCATGGTCTATTTATGTAGGGCTTCAAAGATATTTTACAATGTCTTTCCAGGAATAATTACATCAATTATGCCTATTACAAGAGCCCCAATAAGCGCACCCCATACACTGACCCTCATTGTAGGAACCAAAAATTGAGTTCCATAAAGTACGATTGCCGATACAATAAAACCGGAGAAACCCCTACCAAAAGGTGAAGCCTGAAAATCTGTCATTCTCTGAATCAGATAATCGACTACCGAAATGACTATGGCTGCTAACAAAACTGCCCAGATACTGTTGATTGAAAAACCCGGTGTAAGGAAGGCTGCGATAGCTATTACTATAGCGGACAAAATAAGTCTTAATATCAGACCTACCCAGCTATCAGCCTGCTGAGTTCTGTTATCGTTTCTTTCTTCGGACATATAAAACACTCCTTTACAAAATTATTAATCAGCTTATAGCTTAATATAGTTATTTGTTAAATTAATTAAAATTATTCTTATATTTAGGTTTGATTATATAATTTTATATGAATTTTCGTATTTTGGTTTTTAATTAGAAAAAGGTGGACAGTTCTGTCCACCGGGCACTATTGTAATCCGCTGTTTTTTATTTGGTTATATTTGGTCTTCGCACTTTGAATGTCTTGGCTCGCAGCAGGTTTGAGCTGGTACCAGCCTCTCTGTTTCATTGCATTAAACACTTGGAATTGAATTTCCTGT
This sequence comes from Clostridia bacterium, assembly GCA_035647935.1. Classification (GTDB taxonomy): domain Bacteria; phylum Bacillota; class Clostridia; order Peptostreptococcales; family Natronincolaceae; genus JAAZJW01. The sequence goes on from DASRMN010000056.1 coordinate 8,997, forward strand.
GTACCGGTCAAACATTTGGTTAAATGTTGTCTCAGGTTCGGACAAGATGTTTCGGTGATGCCTGTGTTATATGCGGATATTATTTGCTTTTCGGAAGTCAGTAAATCATTCATCATTTCTTGTTCGCTGAGTCCCGGATTATTAATTGGCATAAGAAAACCTCCTTGTTATATTGGGCATACTTATTAATGGGAATTTAAAAAATTTAACAGTTCATTATAATGCTGTTTATGTTTTTGGGATGATTGTTGACAAAGGTTTTTTAACTCCGTGTCGGTACAAAAGTTGGCATAGTGACTGAATTTTTTTGACATTAGGGATTCATAATTCAGCTGGTCCTCCAGTACCTTGAGATTATTGGAATCCATTTGTCCGGTCTGCACGTTCATTTGGTTTGGCATAAAATTACCTCCCTGTATAATTTTCGTATTTCAGTAATATTATTTGAAAAGGAGTGGAATATAT
>DASRMN010000057.1:0-3435 GCA_035647935.1 Clostridia bacterium
TGATAATTTTCTATCTGTTCTTTGTAAAAATTAATATCTTTCTCAATATTGGCAATAGAATCCCTGCAATCTTCATATTTTGATTTGATAATATCATATTGCCGCAGTTCTTCCTGAAGATCCATGTCTTCTCTTCTGAAAATTAAACCTATGACACTTGGGGATTGCAGCCTTTTTATCTGCCGCTCTTTCTTATTTAAGGCTTTACCGAGTTCCCCTACATTATTCCGTTCCTTTTCTAATTCTTGTTGTTTTTGTTCTAATATATCAGAAAATTCCCGTCTTTTCTTTAAGTTTTCCTCTATCTCATTTATCTTCTTATTTATATTCTCCAATATGGGCACACCTCCCCGGCTAATAACTATTATACACCAGCTTTTAATAAGTTTTAAGAAATTTTTAATTAATTCGTGTATCAAAATGCACTAGGAACTTGCACCGGGGACGGTTCGAGATCACTGACAAAGTCCTAATTTTGCAAAAAATACTGGAAATGTCATTCTATGGTATCTGAGCGTAGCGAAGAATCTCGGTTTTTAATCATTTGGAGATTCTTCATTTCACTTCGTTCATTCAGAATGACATAATCCGAGACTTTTTCAGCAGTCTCCGACGGTTCCTGTTGCATCATATTTATTATACCGCAAACCCCATCACTTATGAATCTCATTATTTTGCAACAAAGAGAACGAGATTACTGATACACATATCTGTATCAAAAACCCCGTTCTCTGCCAAATCGCCATATCTTATTTTTTCATCATACACCTTTAATTAAAATTTATATCCGTTCCATTAATAACAACCGATTCGATTCCGGAGATATCCAATGGTAAGGCCGATATATATTTGAGCCTGGTTTTTCCACTATCGCTGTAACATATTCCCGGTTCCATCTCTCGGACACTGCCGTCAGTCATTTTAATACTGGTAGGCACTGTCACAGATTTATTGAATTCACCACGGCCCACTAAGGTTACTCCCAAAGGCGATACCTTAATATTATTTATGTTTAGGGTACCATGTTTAATATTGCAGTCGGCTTGCAATTCTTCGCCGACAGACTGAATTTTAAATGTAGCTTTCCAATTTCCCGTTATATAATTGCCATGTGAAACAAAATTCCCCATAAGCTTCAGATCATCAAGGTCTAAATTTGATATATCAAAAATGTATTCTACATAATCCCTTCCGTATTTACTCCTACCTGACTTATCTATTCCAAAATAAATATTGGCTGAGTTTGTGCATATGGCATTCCCCGTAGAATCGACTAAATGTATATCCCCATGGTCATCGATGCCATCCCCAGTCCACTTTGTTTGGACGTGAAGTCGACCGTCAATAAGACCGACATTAGATATATATGCGAAATCTATTTGGGGCAAGGTGATTTGTTTTTGGTCCGGGGCTAAGATTCTTATTTCTCCCTGGGATTGCAATTCATCAAATAAATCGCCACCTCCGCCACCTGAAATGCCGGCCTTCGTATCCAGCGGAATTGTTTGGGAATCCCCGGCCTCTTTGATATCCGAAAGATTAATAGCCGTTTCGATGTTATTAAATTCCAAAAGATTGCTTAAAAATGAATCTACTTGAAAGCGCACTTTTTTACCGTTCAGTTTTTTCCCGCCGTTAGCCTGCATACGTAGAGTTGCTGTTTTGGTTGTTTCATCAAAATGAACCATTTGACAGGTGGCTATATGGGTTCCGGTCAATCTGTAGTTATAAATATCCAGGGTTTCATCAATTCTATCCCCTACCAAGTCCTTCATTGTGACATAAATAACAGCCATCTCGTCATCGTTCATGGCTCCTACTACTTCCATTCTAATACCGTTGTCCTCACAGGCAATTTCTATGGGTTGTAATAATAACATAAAATCAGAACCCACTATCGGCAGGAGATTTTTAAAACCCGGAATTGTTGCCGCCATTGCTCCGATTGAAAGTATAAGACAAAGGCAAACCGCTAACCCGACAGAAACATATTTTCTAAAGCCCTGAATCGGGCTCTTTTTTTGAATTCCCTTTTCTACCTCCGAAATAACATCATGTTCAGGTGTGTGTATACCGTTTAGGGCACTTTTTATAATCGTTTCATCATAATCATATTTCATTTTCATTTCCTCCCAATTGCTTATAATAGGAATCGGTTTCCTGCAATGCTTTAGACAATTTTTTCTTTGCTCTTTCATAACGTTTTCTTAATGTACTGCTCGATATATGATAGATTTCTTCTAATTCTTTATAGCTTTTTTGGTCAATAACTCTGCTGAATACTAAGGCACGTTCCTCCGGAGATAACTTTAAAAGTGCCTTTTTTAGGTCATGTTTTATAAATTCCGTATTTTCGTCCTCGTTATTAATAAATGATTTGATTTTAGTACGAGGCAAAAATAACAACAATCTCTTCTTTTTAAGCAAATCGATGCAGGTGGTATATGCGATGCGGTACAACCATGCGGATAAAGATGTTCCGTTTTTAAAGCTGTTTCTCTTGTTGTAGGCTTTGATAAATGTTATCTGCACGGCATCTTGAGCTTCAAAATAATCACAAAGTACATTATGACAATATCTCAGCAGGGGCTGACCATAGAGCCGAACAGCACATCGCAGTTCATACTCCCCGCCTGTTGCAAAGGTATTGTTAAGTTCATTCGGTTCCATCTCATCGCTCCTTTCACCAAAAATCAAATCAAGAAATCCATCTCTACCCTTATAACGTAAATATGGGGCTTTTTGTGACATGTTTATTTCTATGGTTTTTAAAAAAGGTCTGTTATGACCGATAAACGCTGCTAAAATGAAATTGTATCATATTTTATAATTCCATTAATATCATAATACTATATATCATATGAGGAGAAATTAATTATGCAAAGGAAGGTTAATAAAGCAAGCATGAAAAAGCTGGGCTATTTAGGTTATTTGGGTTTTCTAGGCCTTTTAGGTGTTTTTACAAACAATCCGAAACTGGTTGGTTTCTTTGGTTTCTTTGGTTTCTTTGGTTTCTTCGGATTCTTTAAGAACTTATATTAATACCCGTTGACACATTAATTATACATGAATAATATCAGTTAATTGATAAATAATAATATCAAATGAAACCAAAGAGTTGGTTAAAATACCTAAAAACAGACTGGTAGTTCCCAAAGCAAGAGAAGCATTTGAAAAATATAAGATGGAAATTGCTAAAGAATTCGGTGTTGATGATCCCAGAAATTTAACATCAAGACACACAGGCATGATTGTTCGAAACCTAGTGGCAGATGGGCAAGAACAACTTGCAAAAAAGTGAAAACAATAAAATCCAAAGACTTAATTTTCTTTGGATTTTTGTTTTCAGATGTAGATGTGCAGATGCGCCGGGGACGGTTCCTGTTGCATCCTATAACAAATCCTTATCCCCAATATGACAATTTCAAAAACATA
>DASRMN010000058.1:0-4037 GCA_035647935.1 Clostridia bacterium
ATATACAAGACCGATACCGTCAGGAATGACTAAATCCCCTGTGTTCAGTATTTCCTTTAATTCATTATCTTGTTGTGCCATCATTATAATTTCAGTATTAGGGGTATATATTGTATGCAATCTGTCTTTTTCCATAAACGTTTTAAATCGGTTATAGGCTTCCTCCATATTTACTCTATCGACAGATATGCCCATGATTTTTTCTGTTTCCCTCATAAAATAAAATCACCCCTATTTTATTAAATTATAAGCAAGGATTCCATTTTTTCCCGCTTTGCTCTTCAAATTCTGATTAGCCTGATGTAATCTATGTTTGTTATTTTCTCTATTATGCCATAATCTGTCAAACTCGGTGCGTATTTTTGTTTCGTCAATTTCCGTAACTGTTCCCAAATTTACTTGTTTTATAATATCCAAGAAACTTTTTACCTTGGGATCATATTCTATACCCAGCATTGGCACTGACATTCCGGCAGCAAATATAAGTGCATGTAAGCGCATCCCTACTAATATGTCCATATGTCCAATCAATCCCATAACCTCCCTTGGATTTAATTCCTCTTCTATTATATAGGCTCTATTTTTCATAGATTCACATATTTCCCTCGAAACAGGTATATCTCTGGACGGTTGCATGGGAATAAATAATATATTCATATTTTTTTCAGTAACATAATCTCCAAATTTGGATAAGGCTTTCTTCAATGAAGCATCATTTTTCCAAGGCCTTACAGAAACTCCTATCAGCGGCTTATCTGTAGGTATACCCTGATTACCCAAAATTTCTTTTACTCTATTTTCACTTACCGGTTCCAAAACAAAGGTAGCATCTGCCGTGACCTCTATATTTCTATTTATACCTAAAGATTTTAATTCTATAAGGGAATTATAATCCCTTACGGCTATCATATCAACTTTATTTGCGACCCTATTTATTAAGTATTTGCTGATATTTTTGTTTATCGGGCCTATACCATTGCCGTAAAACATTACTTTTTTGTTCATCTTCTTGGCAAGGTATATGATTCCCAAGTAATAAATTAAAGAACGATTGCTTGTTACATCTTGCAGCAAGGAACCACCGCCACTAATTACCAAGTCGGCTTCTTTAATCGCTCGTACAATTTCCCTCAGATTATTTCTACTGATTGCCTTAATGTTGTGAAGGTCCTCAGTATATTGAGCACTATATGATAAAGCTGAAATAATTATATCAGGATCTATCTTCCTTAAAGTATCTATTATAGAGGATAGGATCGCTTCATCACCAATATTTTTAAAACCGTAATAACCAAAAATAAATATTTTCTTCATAGGAATTATCACCTTTTTTATTCAGGACCTTTCCCATCCTTGTTCACCCTTCTGTATATTTTAATATATTCCTCAGCCATTTTAGTCGATGAATAATTTTCCTTTGCCCATGTAAACAATTCTCCGCCCATTTCGGATCGTTTCTTTTCTGAATTAATCAGTATTTTCATTTTCTCAGCCAATTCCTCATAAGCCCCGGGTTCAAAAAGTAAACCTGTCTTTCCATCTATAATTAATTTAGGTATACCCCCGACCTTCGAACTTATAGTTGCCTTTTTCATGTTAGCACCCTCCAGCAATGCATAGGGAAAAGTCTCGCTATAGGATGTTAACAGATTAATATCTATAGAATTTAAAAAATCATATGGTTTATCCACATATCCCAAAAAATAAACATATGAGTCAAGACCCAGTGCAGTAGAAAGCTTTTTTAAATTATTTAACTCAGCCCCATCACCGCCTATTAAAAACCTGACGTTGGAGTTTGTATCCAGTACCTCCTTTGCAGCCCGCAATAAAACCTTGTGCCCCTTGACGGGATGAAGTCTCGCTAATATCCCAACATAGACATAATCGGGATTATAGACTAAATCATTCGACATAAAATATTTATTTCTGTCCATATATCGAATTTCATTTTCAAAATCCAATCCGTTAAACACATAAGATATTTTATTAGCAGGAAATCCCCTTTTTATAATTTCATTTCTAAGTTGCTCCGAGATAGTTATGTAATGGTCCATAAATCTTAAAGACAGTGCATTGATGGGAGTAAAGATTGTTCTCTTGTAGAAATTATCTTTAAAATCCAGCCTATAATCGCTGTGCATTGTTGTAATTATGGGTACGTTGATTTTTCTCTTTAATAGAACACCGATCATATTGGCCCTCGCCCCATGGCAATGAACAAGACTGAATTTTTCTTCCTTCACTATTTTTCTCAGTTTTTTCAAAACAGACATATCCAGTCTGGAATTCTGCAACATGAGCCTGACATCCAAACCCATATCTTTTGCTTCTTCATAAAAAATCCCCTCAGCAAAACATATTATTTTAACCGATATATTTTTATCCTGAAGATTCTTAACGAGAGTAAGCACCTGTACCTTGGCTCCCCCTACATCTCCACCACTGATCAAATGAAGTACCTTCATTTTGGCCTACTCCAAGGAGTAGTTCCCCCTCTCCAAAAGTCTGTTTTAAATATTCCTGACTAGTATCTAACATCTAACATTACAGCCTCAGCCTTACTTTTATTACTTTGAACAATGTGAATATTTCCACCCAATATTTCAAGACCCCTTATTTTAATCCCTTCCGGCCTACATTCCGCCTTTCCCTCGAGAGTAAGGATTACATTGTACCGCTCCGGCACATCTACATTAACCAGGTTTCCCTGACTATCCGCAATGGCCTCCCTATGAGGTTCTACTCTGATTTCTTTGACCGTACCCAAAATTATACCTGTTATCGAATCCTTTATTACATCCCCTTCCTGAAAGCTTTTGGTGAAGGGCAACATCACCTTCTTTAGAAATAAATCCATCTCTATATTCTGAACTGTTACTTGTTGGCCCAACAAAGCCGATTTTTGACTAATTTTAAAACAGGCTCCAAAAATCAGAAACAAAATTATAATAACTACTATTAGATCTATTAGATTTATCAATCCAAATAATTTTCCCTTTTTATCTATCAATTGCATTCCTACACACCCCTTCGATCATTTACTATAATAAGTACCGATTATATGCTCTCATAAAGTATGCCTTTTGTCTCTACCTCCTCCCGGGTATAAACATTTTTCGTATCCAGGATAAAGGGATTATTATCTTTTAACATTTCCTTAAATCTATCTAAATCCTTTAAATTAATGCCTTCCTGTTTTGCCAATATTATTATTCCATCAGCATCTTTTAGGGCTTTATTAATATCTTCCACCAGATAATCATAATCATTAGAAATGGCGGGATCATACACTACTACATCAACACCTTTTTCCTGTAGTGTTTTAATAACATCAAAGGCCGGACTTAATCTGTCATCGGATGAATAATCCTTCATGGCCATTCCCAATATACATATTTTGCTCTCTCCAGGCTTACTTGTTAACTTTTCTAACGCAATTTGTGCTACTCTGACAGGTGTATCTTTATTTATCCTTCTTGCCGTTAAGGACAGCTCCAAATCTATGTCCAATTCCCTACCTTTGGCATTAAGGTAATAAAAAGCATTTGGAATACAATATCCCCCTACCCCCGGACCGGGATTTAAAAGGTTAACCCTTTTATGGGTATTCGCAACTTTAATAACTTCAAAAATATCTATTCCTAGTGCCCTTGTAAACTTTGCAAATTCATTCACCATCGCTATATTAATATCCCGTGAAATATTTTCCAGCACTTTTGCGGTTTCTACTACCTCAAAAGATGATGCAGGTATAATATCGGCTTTAGTTATAACCTCTAAAAGACTGGTCGTCTCCCTGACACTTTTCTCGTTTATTCCGCTGACCAAGGTTGGCATATTTTCAAATTCCTCAAAAGCTTTTCCTTCAGCTACTCGTTCTGAAGCATATCCTAAATAAAAATCTTTCCCTGCCTCAAGCCGGCTCTCTTCCAAAATCGGTTTTATAAAACCTCTCATAAAACCCGGTACTAAGGTGCTTCTAAAAACGATTAAATCCCCCTTTTTTAAATTGCGGGCAATAGTCTTGCTCACTG
>DASRMN010000059.1:0-2227 GCA_035647935.1 Clostridia bacterium
TAACATTATTATTAATTTATGTGGGAAAAAGGGTTGTTAGAACTAAAAAAACTAAAGGCGGACACAGTCCGCCGTTACTCCCTAGTCCCATAATTTAACTATCTCTACGTTTTTAAAATAATGTTTGATAATGTCTTCCGCTTTTTTACCTTCTCTGGCCATTTGGTTAGCACCCCATTGGCTCATGCCTACTCCGTGGCCGAAGCCTTTACCTTTCATGGTTACTTCATCACCTTTAACATCTATGGATTCCAACATTGTAGACTTCATCTTAGTGCTATCCAATGCTACCCTGAAAGCGGGAGCGGGTACTGTTTGGTCTCCTATTTTTAATTCCGTGGCTCTGCCGGAAGGTCCTTTACTCGATATTTCGATATCTGTAAAATCTGTAGGACTTGTTCCTGTATCCTGCATAGCCTTTTTTATTTCTTCTTTGCTAAAGGTAGCCGTCCAATTTGCATCCTCGGGTGGAGCCTTTGGACAGTCATGGGATTCCACTACTTGAATATAGGGCGGTTCCTTTTTCTCAAAACCCAGACCTTCCTTGGCAGTGGCAGTTTTTCCCCCCGCATGTGAATGGAACCATGATTTGATATAATGACCGTCACATAACAACACCTGTCCCCTAGTACTGGCAACAGCGTTTATAATCCTATCGTTGACCTCTTTAGCATCCCAAGCCTGTGCTTCTTCTATGTCCGTTGAAATATGTGCATCTCCATGTCTGGAATGCCCCTTTTCCGTGACAAAGTCCATAACAAAAGTCCTAGCCAGTATAGCCTGGGCTGCCAAAGCCTCTTTTGGAAAATCATTACTCATTTCTCCGGCCAGCACTCCCACGACGTAGTCCTCAAATTTCATTTCGTCTGTCCTTCCGCTTTCGGTAAGAAAAACTTTGAGCTTGGGCTCCTTCCCTTCTCCCTGACTGATAGACTCAGGGATGGCAGGTTGTTTTGCATTCTTTTCCACCTTTTTCGGAGGTTCTTCATCCCTCGGGCGTTTAGCCGTTTTACAGGCGGTTAATGAAATTATAAGTAGGACAATTATTAAAATTGGGCCTAATTTTCTATATTTTTGCATGTAAATATCCTCCCTTGAACGATTGTTGAACTGTTGTTAAAAACGGGATCCTTCGGGGGTCAAACTATACTGCACGACTCAGGATGACATTTTAAAACTATTGTCAAACCATTGTCGAAAACGGGATCCTTCGGGGGTCAAACCCATACTGCATGACTCAGGATGACATTTTAAAACAACTGTTAAACCATCGTTAAACCATCGTTAAACTATCGTTAATATCGTTATTAGTATGTTAAGGTAAGGATATTTATATGCATACTTTGCTTATTCGATAACAACAAACATACCCTTTGCCGAATCTTTGGTTACATGGTCTGCAAGGGCTGTGATTTCCGCCTTGAAAGTCTTATCTCCGAATCGAATTTCGATAATGTCACCGATTTCGACGGTGGTGCCGGCCTTGGCAACTTTGCCGTTAACGGATACTCTGCCGCCTTCGCAGGCCTCTTTTGCTACGGTTCTTCTTTTTATGATTCTTGAGTTTTTTAGATATTTGTCTAAACGCATATAGAGTCCTCCTTTCAGTGTAACACAGGGTTCTTCAGCAATTAGCGGGCGACCAAAGGTCGCCCCTACAACCAACATTAATAGTATAAAAAAAGCAACCCCAATAACAAAATAGTATATTGCCAAGAGATTGCTAAGATTATAGATTCTTTATATATGTACAATATAACCGGGGGTTCCACAATTAGAACTAACAATGGTTTCAGATACAAGTTTTAAATACAAGTTTCGGATATAAATTCCAAATACAGGTGCAACAGTCCCCCGGATATTACAAAGTAACATATCCAATAATGCAAAAATTAAAGTTCCATATATGTTCTATACACATGATATGTTTGTCCAGGTTATTTGTTCATCTTCTCCTTGAATGTTTTTCCCGCCTTAAATACAGGTGCCTTAGAAGCCGGAATTTGAATAATTTGTTCGGGGTTTCTCGGATTTCTACCTTGTCTTGGTTTTCTCTCTCTGACTTCAAAGGTACCAAAACCGACTAACTGTACTTTATCCCCGGAAGCCAATGTTTCTTCCACGGTTTCAATAAATGAATTCAATGCGGACTCTGTATCCTTTTTTGTCAATTGACTTTTTTCTGCCATCTTGGTAATTAACTCAGCTTTATTCATTATATATTGCC
>DASRMN010000060.1:0-6214 GCA_035647935.1 Clostridia bacterium
CCCGTAGAAATACGCAAAAGAGTGGACGAGGCGCTAAATGTTGTGGATATGTCGGAATACAGGGACAAGGCTCCCCATTTGTTATCGGGCGGACAAAAACAAAGAATCATGGTGTTTAGGCAAAAAATAAGTTATAATATAATATATGTGAATATACTTGAGTCTTGACACGTGTCTTGTGAACATTAAGAAAGGGATTATATTATGCCTGAAATGATAGATATACAGGATATACAATTTTATTATAAAAATGACATGGAAGAAACCACACTGGCCCTGAAGGACGTCACAGTTACCGTAGAACCCGGTGAATTCATAGTGATTATCGGGCATAACGGTTCCGGGAAATCCACATTGGCCAAGCATATGAATGCTCTTTTGTTGCCTACCAAGGGGGAAGTGTTTGTTAAGGGGTTTAACACAAAAGATGAAACACATGTATGGGATATCAGGCAAAATGCCGGCATGGTGTTTCAAAACCCGGATAATCAATTGGTTGCTACAATAGTGGAAGAAGATGTCGCTTTTGGTCCCGAAAATTTAGGTGTCCCTCCCGTAGAAATACGCAAAAGAGTGGACGAGGCGCTAAATGTTGTGGATATGTCGGAATACAGGGACAAGGCTCCCCATTTGTTATCGGGCGGACAAAAACAAAGAATCGCCATTGCGGGAATTATAGCAATGAGACCCAACTGTATAATATTTGATGAACCAACTGCTATGTTGGATCCTTCAGGGCGCAGAGAGGTAATCAGAACCATAAAAAAACTCAACAAAGAAGAAAATATTACAATAGTCCATATAACGCATTTTATGGAAGAGGCTGTAAATGCGGACAGGGTTATAGTAATGGGGGACGGACAAATAGTGTTGGAGGGCAAACCCAAAGAGGTATTTTCCAATGTAGAACAATTGAAGGAATTAGGTTTGGATGTGCCCCAGATGACAGACCTGACCAATGAGTTGATAAAAGAAGGAATTGATTTGCCTCAGGACATACTGACCGTAGATGAAATGGTGATGGAATTATGTCAATTAAAATAGAAAACTTAACTTATGTATATAACCCCGGCAGCCCGTTTGAAACCAAAGCCTTGGAGGATATTAATATTGAAATTGAATCCGGGGAATTTATAGGGCTTATCGGTCATACAGGTTCGGGCAAATCCACCTTGATACAGCATCTGAACGGGTTAATAAAGCCCACATCAGGTAAAATTATTATTAACGGAATTGATATTACGGAAAAAACCGTCAAGCTGAGTGATATAAGGAGAAAAGTCGGGTTGGTCTTTCAATATCCGGAACATCAACTTTTTGAAGAAACCGTATATAAGGATATTGCTTTTGGGCCCCATAATTTGGGGTTATCGGAAGCGGAAATAGAACAAAGGGTGCGGGAGGCCATGGAATTGGTTAAACTGCCCTTTGATGAATTAAAAGACAGGTCTCCGTTTGAATTGAGTGGGGGACAAAAAAGAAGGGTGGCAATAGCCGGTGTGTTTGCCATGAAACCCGAAGTGTTGGTATTAGATGAGCCCACATCGGGGTTAGACCCCAGAACAAGGGACGAGGTCTTGGATGAGATAAAAACCCTTCATGACAGATATAAAAACACTGTAATTTTGGTATCCCATAGTATGGAGGACGTTGCAAAACTGGTAGAGCGGGTTATTGTTATGCATAATGGCAGGGTAATATTTTTAGGCACCCCGAGGGAAGTGTTTAAGAAGACGGAAACCCTTGAATCCATAGGCCTAGGGGTTCCGCAAATAAGTTATTTGGTCAAAGCCTTAAAAGAGAAAGATATCAACTTAAGAGAGGATATATTTACAGTAGAAGAGGCCAAGGAAGAAATCTTAAAATGGATAAGGAGCAACAAAAATGTTTAAGGATATTACAATAGGCCAATACTATCCCACCGGATCCTATGTTCACGAATTGGATCCTAGGACAAAAATATTGGCTACCTTTGCACTGATAGCAGGATTATTTATTATTAACACCTTTGTTCCTTATATTTATATTATTGCCTTTATACTGGGTGTTGTATATGTATCCAAGGTACCCCTTGGTTATGTCCTCAAAGGCCTGAAACCCTTAAGGGTGCTGATATTGTTTACATTTATAATTAATGTGTTTATGAGCCAGGGAGACATTGTCTGGAGTATAGGACCTCTTAATGCTACCAGAGAAGGAATTTATAAGGCGTCTTTTATGGCAATCAGGTTGATGCTGCTTGTCGTAGGAACCTCCATATTAACATTAACCACCTCACCCATATCCCTAACGGATGGAATAGAGCAACTGTTAAATCCATTGAAAAAGATAGGAGTGCCTGCCCATGAGTTAGCCATGATGATGACAATTGCGCTCAGGTTTATTCCTACATTGCTCGAGGAAACGGAAAAAATTATGAAAGCCCAGATGGCAAGGGGGGCTGATTTTGAAAGCGGCAATGTTATCAGCAGAGCAAAGGGTTTAGTTCCCCTGTTGGTTCCCTTATTTATCAGTGCCTTCAGAAGAGCGGACGAACTGGCCATGGCAATGGAAGCAAGGTGCTATCGTGGCGGCGAAAATCGTACCAAAATGAAGGAGTTAAAAATGGACAGAGGGGATACAATAGCCTTGGCTACTACTGCGCTGTTGTTGGTTGTTTTGATTGTTCATAGAATTATTTAGGGTTCAGTGGTTCAGTTGGTCGGGTGGTTAGTTGGCCGGGGTTTTTGTCATCTTGAGACGGACAGAATATGGAGGATCCACATTTTTGTCATCCTGAGATGGACAGTATTAACAGTACTTGCGAAGGATCTCGGTAGATATAGAGACACAAGTTTCTTTAGAAAGATCTGTATTTTAGTAGGTTCGAATCCATTCAAAGATAACCTAAAACAGTCGTTCAAAAGGTGGTAACATGCGAAACATAAAAATCGAAATAGAATACGACGGGACAAACTACTGCGGTTGGCAGATACAACAAAACGGTATAACCATACAAGGGGAAATAACAGATGCCTTAAAGAAACTTACAGGAGAAGAGACTATAATACATGGTTCGGGCAGAACGGATGCGGGTGCACATGCAAAGAATCAGGTGGCTAACTTTATTTTAGAAAACAATATTCCGACAGAAAGACTTCCGCTTGCTCTCAACGGTATTCTTCCCGATGATATTACCATCACGAACGCGATGGAAGTTCCTATGGATTTCCATGCACAGCGCAGTGCTATCTCCAAAAGATATATATACCACATTTATGAAAGCAAGTATAGGAGTGCACTTTTAAGAAACTATAGTTACCATGTTCATCGCAGGTTAAATCACGGCAAGATGCAAGAGGCTGCCAAAATGTTTATAGGCACCCATGATTTCAGGGCCTTTATGGCAAGTGGCAGTGATGTTCGGGGTACCGTAAGGACCATTTATGAATCAGATATTGTGAACAAAGGCAAAAGTTTGTATGTTTACATAAAAGGCAACGGTTTTTTATATAATATGGTTAGGATTATTGTAGGTACCCTGGTGGAAATAGGCCTAGGGAAAATGCAGATAGACCGAATTGAACAGTTGTTTGAAATTGGGGACAGAGCAATGGCCGGCCATACGGCACCGGCACAGGGACTATTTTTAGACAAAGTATATTATCCCGCCAATAGCCCATGATGTGGCATGGGGAGGTTTTGTTTGCCATCAAACCAGCGGAAAAGTCATCCAAAAGTATCTTGACACATTGGAAACATTGCATTAAAATGTATTAGAGTGTGAAAATAATGATCCACAGCCCCGGATCTTAACACATATATAAAGTATGATACAAAAGAATTGTAGACTGTGCGGCAATTATTATTGCCGTGGAAACCTTACATTCCTGTCATCCTGAGACGGACAGTATAAGTTTGACCTGCGAAGGATCTGTTAAAAACGAGATTCTTCACTAGCGTTCAGAATGACATGATTTGTCGTCCTGAGACGGATAGTATGAGTTTGGCCTACGAAGGATCTCGGCAAATTTATAGGTTATTTTATCTATGTTTATAATGGTGACCAAGAATGGAGAGGTATTTCTGTATAGTCTGACGGTTTTTTGTATTATGGTTTACGAGGAGGAAAACAATGAAGTCATATATAGCAAAACCGAACGAAATCGAAAAGAAATGGTATGTGGTAGATGCCGATGGAAAAACCCTAGGTAGGCTTTCAACACAAATAGCCACAATACTTAGGGGGAAACATAAGCCGGAATTTACGCCACATGTAGATACAGGAGATTTTGTAATAGTTGTTAATGCGGAAAAGATAGTTTTAACCGGTAAGAAATTAGACCAATCTTTCCATACCCACTATACGGGACACCCGGGTGGACTGAGACGGATTCCATTAAGAAGAATTCTTGCTGAAAAACCGGAACAGTTGATTTACAGCTCGGTCAGGGGAATGCTTCCGAAAAACAAATTAGGGAGAAAGATGCTTAAGAAACTTAAGGTATATGCAGGGCCGACTCATAAACATGAAGCCCAACAACCTGAGGTATTGGATATATAATTGAAAAAATTTGAAGGGAGGTAATCAGGTGGCAAGATTAGCATATTGCGGAACAGGCAGAAGAAAAAAATCTATTGCAAGGGTAAGATTAGTACCCGGGGAAGGAAACATTATAGTTAATGATAGAGATATTGAAGAATATTTTAAATATGAAACCTTGAAAAGGGATGTTAGGGCGCCTTTAACATTGACCGAAACATCAAGTAAATTCGATGTAATAGCAAAAGTTGAAGGTGGGGGATATACAGGACAAGCCGGTGCCCTAAGACATGGAATCGCTAGGGCTTTAACCGAATTTGATGCAGGATTAAGGGGAGCACTTAAAAAAGCAGGTTTCCTAACAAGAGACGCAAGAGCAAAAGAAAGAAAGAAATACGGCTTGAAAGGTGCAAGGCGTTCACCACAATTTTCAAAGAGATAAAAAGAAGCAACCGTCAGGAGAAAACACTCTGTGGCGGTTTTTTTATGACTATTTTCATAGTTCACATAAGTTTAATTATGCGTCGCTAAACAATTGTTAAACGATTGTTTAACCATGGTTGAACGATTGTTTAATACAGGGAAACAGCCTTTTTGTGTTGTATGTGCTGCAAGAGGGCAGACAGAGTCGTCTGCCCCTACGGAACCGTCAAAGAATGTTTTTGTAGGGGTGGACGACCCTGTCCACCCTCTCGTACCACAAACAGGCGGTCAAAGACCGTCCCTACACACGTTGACAAGACAGTGTTTTGGACAAATGACCTAATACTACCCTATAATGTATGTAGGGGAGACCTTTGGTCTCCCGCTTATAGCTCATAATGACATAAAAAGCTGTTCCCTTGTATCATAAACGATTGTTAAACCATTGTTAAACCATTGTTCCGCTATTGTTAAACTATTGTTATGTCGCATTACCAGACAAATGAAGACCAAAGGTCGCCCCTACGGAACCGTCAAAGAATGTTTTTATGTTTTTGTAGGGGTGGACGACCCTGTCCACCCTCTATAAATGCACATTTTCGAACATGCTTAGGGACTAGGGGACGTGGAGTTTTGTCCCATCAAATTCCATTTTATCTATAGGCAGAAAATGGTGAGATGGGAAAAAACTCCCGTCCCCTTGTCCCGTACCTTCCTTTAACAACCGTCTAACAAACTGAGGTCTGATTGGACACAACGGGGCCAGTTCCTCTTGTGTTGTGTCTTTCCAACAACACAAAGGGACTGTCCCCTTGTGTCCCTATGAGCATGGAGTTATATGAAGAAAAAATGTTTATGCTTGATGTGCATAATAAACTCAATGCTGCCGAGGAGCAAATAGCAAAGAGCAAGACCATTGATGGTAGTTCCTCTATAGAAAGAATAAGAGAGAAATATAATGTATAAAATAAACGTTTCAGAATTGGCTCATCGGGGCTCAGACCGGATTGTTTCGTATATTGCAAAAAAGCAACCGTCAGGAAAAAATACTCTATGGCGGTTTTTTCATGACTATTTTTAATCTTTTCCTGCATTTGGATATAAGAAATGGTATAATGTTTGTATATAAGAATGGCCACGAAAACGGGGTGATTTAGCACAAAATGTCAGAATACAAATCAACAATCAAAGCAAGATCCTTTCTTTATCTGGAACTTAAAAAGGCTGCCGGCCTTTGTTTACAGGGATTTTCTTCGAATGATATAAAAC
>DASRMN010000061.1:0-2893 GCA_035647935.1 Clostridia bacterium
CTATAAGCATGATATTATGTTTAATATTTACCTTTTCTAGGGGTGCTTGGCTGGCTTTTTGTTTTGTTGCTGTTGTATTTGCAATTTTAAAGGACAAGCGGTTGATAATACCGATAGTGATAGGGGTGATTGTACTGGTAATTGCTTTACCGGAAATAGGCAACAGAATGCTTTATATGTTCAGTCCCGTGTATTTTGCCAGTAGCGCTAAGGGAGGACGCATAATACGGTGGGTTCAAGCAATTGAAACTATAAAGACCGGTCCGTTGCTCGGGGTCGGTTTGGGAAGATATGGCGGTGCTACTGCCATGAGGCATATTCCCGGTTCGGTCTATACGGATAACTTTTATTTGAAAACTATGGCTGAAATGGGAATTGTGGGATTTATTGCCTTTATTTTTATGTTATACAGGGTAATTATAGAATCACTGAAAACAATACGTTACGCCGGGGATTCCGACACAACAAATATAAGTATAGGAATATTTACAGGATTGTTAGGGGTGCTTGCACATAATCTGGTGGAAAATGTATTTGAGGTACCTATGATGACGTCCTACTTTTGGTTATTAGCAGCGATAATGATATTATTTAATGAACATATAACGAGTAAAGGAGACTGTAATGAAAAAGGATATATCTGTTCACAAGGGGATCCCTAAAAACATTATATGTATTTCTTCCGTAGACTGGTTTCCGATTCCCACAAGAAAACAACAGGTGATGTCAAGACTGCCAAGATACCATAATATTTTGTATGTTGAACCGCCTATTACCCTGTTGTCCCCCATAAAAGACAGGGGATTAATATTTAAATTAAGCAGGTTTATGAAAGGAAACAGAAAAATAAAAAATAATATAGTTGCATATTGTCCACCGCCCATACTGCCATTTGGTAATATATTTAAATGGATTAACAAAATAAATCAATGGTGGATTGCGGCATTTATAAAAGGGGCCGCTCGAAATGCAGGGATGGACAATCCGCTCATCTGGACATATATGCCCAACAGTTACGATTTAGTTAAAAAAATGAATTACAAGGCCCTAGTATATGATTGTGTAGACGAGCATTCAGAATACAGGGGTTTTATTAATAAAAATACTATGTTAACTATGGAAAGAGGGCTTATAAAAAAATGCGATATAGTATTTGTGACTGCCGAGGGATTGTATGACAGTAAAAGTAAATATAATAAAAATACCTTTTTGATAACCAACGGTGTAAATTTTGAGCTGTTTAATAGTGTCCAGGATGAAAAAATCAAACCGCATGGGGAAGTTAAAAACTTACCAAAGCCTGTGATCGGATTTATCGGAGTAATTCAAGAATGGATTGATTTGGATCTTATTTTCGAAATCGCGCAAAACAACCCCGGACTATCTGTTTTGATGGTAGGGCCGGTTGGGGCGGGGGTTGATGTGGAAAAGTTAAAAAACCTTACAAATGTTTATTTTGTAGGGGCTAAAAAACCGGAAATTTTGCCATATTATATTAAAATTTTTGATGTATGCATTAATCCGTTTCGACAATCTAATCTTACCAAAAACGTAAGCCCTTTGAAATTTTATGAGTATTTAGCCACAGGCAAGCCTATTGTAACAGTCGATATGCCGGCTGTAAGGGAATTTAGTGATTGTGTTTTAATAGCTAAGGATAATAGGGAATTTATATATAATATAACGGAAGCAATCGAAAGGGACACAGAGGAATTAAAGCAAAAAAGGATTGCGAAGGGGAAAGAAAACTCATGGGAAGAAAAGGTTACTACAATGTTGGATATATTGGATGAAAGGTTAGGAGGAAGTGTTGATGACGAGGGAGTATAAAAATATAGCAGTGTTTGGCCTTGGGTTTATAGGATTACCCCTAGCTTTGAGCTTTTCAATGAACGGGAGGAAAGTAATCGGTGTAGATGTATCGGAAGAACTGATTAGAGAACTCAATTTAGGTATAACACATCATTTAGAAGAACATGAGGGAATAAAAATTGAGGAAATATTGAAAAAACAACTAGGGGAAAATAACTTTGAGGCAACCATGGATGCTGAATATGCGCTTGAAAAATGTAATAATATAATTGTAACTGTTGGGATACCGGTGGCCGATGGAGGAGGATTGAATACTGAACATCTGGAATCAGTGAGCAAGACTATTGCCCGCAATTTAAAAAAGGGGGATTTAATCGTTTTTAGAAGCACCTTAGTACCGGGTTTTATGAGAGGTTTTATAAAACCAATTTTGGAAGAGAGTGGGCTTGAGGCAGGGAAAGATTTTTATTTGGGATATGCTTCAGAACGGGTAGCTGAAGGGAAAGCTTTTGAGGAATTTGAAAATATGCCAACCTTGGTCAGTGGAATAAATGAGGAAAGTGTCAGAAAGACGATCGGTCTTCTTGAGGTTATAACTAAAGCCGACATTATGTCTGCATCATCCTTTGAGGTGGTAGAAACTGCAAAAGTCCTGGAAAATATTTCGCGGGACATTAATATAGCGATGGTGAATGAATTTGCAAAGTTTACAAGGGCGTTAGGAATAGACATTTTTGAAGTTATTAAAGCCGCAAACACCCACAAAAGGGTTAATCTTTTAAATCCCGGTCCGGGGGTAGGGGGATATTGTATTCCAAATGCTTTTTATTACCTTAATGCCAAAGGTAAGGAATTGGGCATAGATTTGGAGCTGTCCTCAATGGCAAGAGGGATAAATAAAGATACACCTGTCAGAGTAGCACAAATTGCGTTAGAAAAGTTAACAAGTAAGCCCGGAGAGAGCAAAATATGTATATTGGGAATGGCCATGAAGGATTATTCATCCGATGACAGATTAAGTCCGGCCTTTGATGTTATTAAAACACTACAGGAAAAAGGTGTTGATGTAGCAGTGTATGAT
>DASRMN010000062.1:0-2643 GCA_035647935.1 Clostridia bacterium
TGTATAACGAAAAAGAAAAAATTCATCCCGTATAAAAAATTAAAAGCCCCTATATCATAGGGGCTTTTATTGTGGCAGGCGTGAAGTCTGGTATATAACCATGATGTGCAGGGATTCTATCTGTTCGGTTCAGTTGTTACAGTGTTTTATGATATAATCATAGGTGTGTGAATTTAGATTTAGTAAAAATACAAATTTAGAAAAAATCGGTCTATCGAGGTTTGGAATCGTGAGGAGGTAATTTATGCGTATTTTGGTTACTAACGATGATGGTATTTTTGCTGAGGGAATATATAAACTTGCGAAACATATGCAAAATAACGGGGAGGTACTGGTTGTTGCCCCTGATAGTGAAAGAAGTGCTACTGGGCATGCCATTACAATGCGTAGTCCCTTGACGGTAAAAAAGGTTAAATTTTTCGATACGGAAATTGAGGCCTATTCAATAAACGGAACGCCTGCAGATTGTGTGAAAATGGGAATCGAAGCGTTATTTAAAACCAGAAAACCGGATGTAGTTATTTCAGGTATTAATGATGAACCTAATTTAGGAACTGATGTAATCTATTCCGGTACTGTTTCGGCCGCCGTGGAATCAGCTATTATGGATATTCCATCAATCGCGGTATCAATGGGCAGTTATGAAGCGAGCCAATTTGATGATGCCGCACAATTTACTTCGGAATTACTCAGAAAGATTATGAAAAATAACAAGTTGCACAATATAGTGGTTAACGTTAATTACCCGAATAAGCCTAAGAATGAGATCAAGGGCGCAAAAATAACCACCTTGGGAATAAGAAAATATGATAACGCATTTATTGAAAGGAAGGACCCTTGGGGTAATGTATATTATTGGATGTCCGGTACAGTACGGGAGATGGAACAGAATCCTGATAGTGATATTATGGCAGTCAATGAAAACTATATTTCTATTACGCCGATACATTTTGATCTCACTAATTTCGAACACTTCAAGGAACTAAAAAAATGGGACATTTATAAATAACATTATACTATACTGTTTGCTATTTAAATTGTTAAGGTTATCAACAAAAATACCCACCGGGGGCCTGCAGTTTAATCCAGAGGATAAAATAAAAAATAGGGTGATTGGCCATTATGTACGGAAATAAAAGGGATTTGCTCAATCAGATACAAAAAAGGTTTTCTGAATTCAGCAAGAGCCAAAAATTAATTGCTCGGTACATCATAGAGAATTATGATAAGGCAGCCTTTATGACAGCATCCAAACTTGCCGACAAGGTTGGTGTCAGCGAGTCAACGGTTGTCAGGTTTGCTGACGCCTTGGGGTTTGATGGTTATCCGCAACTCCGGAAAGGTCTGGAGGAAATCATAAAGATAAAATTAACTACCGTTCAACGCGTAGAGATGGCGGGTGAGTATTCGGATGGGGGTTCGGTGCTAAAAAAGGTGTTGGGAGCCGACATGGATAACATCAGGTCTACACTGGAAAACATAGATCATGAAACTTTTCAGCAGGTGATAAAAAAAATATGTAAGGCTGAAAGAATATATATAGTCGGTTTGAGGAGCTCAATGGCTCTTGCCGATTATTTCGGTTTTTATTTAAATTTGATTCTGGATAATGTTAAAATAGTTCATCATGGTATCAGCAACATTTTTGAACAGGTTTTTAGGGTATCTGAGGCAGATGTAGTTATAGGCATGGGGTTTCCCAGATATTCTATGCAAACAGTAGACGCATTATTATATGTAAAGGAACAGGGGGCGACAATTGTAGGTATCACCGATAGTTTGCTGTCTCCAATAGCAAATTTGGCGGATTATACCTTAACTGCCAAAAGTAATATGGCATCGTTTGTTGACTCATTGGTAGCACCCCTCAGTTTAATAAATGCTTTAATAGTAGCGGTAGGAATGTGTGAAAAGGAAAAAATAACTGAGCATTTTAATACACTTGAAGAAATCTGGAAAAAATATAATGTTTATCAGGAAAGAAATCAGGGTTAATAAATAGGGGGTGATCATAATGAAAAAATTATATTTGGTTAGGCACGGGCAAACCTCTTGGAATTTGGAGGGTAGGACCCAGGGGAACCAAAACTCCGGTTTGACCTCCTTGGGAGTTGAACAGGCAAAAAAATTGGGGAAATATTTTGAAGATATTGAATTGGACGAAATTTTTTGCAGTCCCCTAGAACGCGCCCACCTGACAGCGCAAATTATTGCAAATACAAAAGACCTAGGTTGTAAATTGGATAACAGATTAGTTGAAATGAATTTCGGGGAATGGGAAGGATTGACTCGTTCGGAAATTAAAAAAAAATATCCTGATGCTTTTAAAACCTGGATGGAAGAACCGCATCTTGCAAATATACCGAAGGGTGAAACCACGAAAATTGCACAAAACCGTATAATTGAATTTGTCGATGATAAAATTATAAAATCCGGCAAAAGCACAATTCTGGTGGTCAGCCATGGTACAATAATTCGTTTACTTTTACTTAATGTTCTTTCTATGGAGTTAAAGCATTATTATAAGTTAAAATTGAGCAACGGTTCTGTTAATTTGGTAGAATTCAGGCATTACGGACCTGTTTTAATTAAGTATAACGACACGTGTCATATGGATATAATTATATAAAGACAGTATATAAT
>DASRMN010000063.1:0-16493 GCA_035647935.1 Clostridia bacterium
GAAATGGTAATGCCGGGGGACAACATCACAATGGAAATAGAACTGATTTATCCCATAGCCATTGAAGAAGGACTAAGATTTGCTATTCGTGAAGGCGGAAGGACAGTAGGGGCCGGCGTAGTAACCTCTATTATTGAATAATTAAGAAATGATGGATGTCGTATTTTAAATTTAGAAGAAGGGGATTTCTCTTCTTCTAAATTTGCATGCATCCGGAAAAACAACCATAGCAAGGACAAAAAGGGGATGTAGAAGGAGGGAATTAAATGGCCAAAGGCAATCAAAAAATCAGAATCAGACTAAAGGCGTATGATCACAGGGTTCTCGATCAGTCCGCCGAAAGAATTATTGAAACAGCCAAAAGAAGTGGTGCGGAAGTCTCCGGCCCGGTACCCTTACCGACAGAGAAACAGATCATCACTATTTTAAGGGCTGTTCATAAATATAAAGATGCCAGGGAACAGTTTGAAATGAGGACACATAAAAGATTGATTGATATTTTAAAACCGACGCCGAAAACCGTAGATTCGCTGATGAGATTGGACTTACCGGCGGGGGTCGATATCGAAATTAAATTATAAAATTATAAATCAGTTAAAACTAAGATACAGAGATGAGTTCATCCTATTCTTAGTATGATTAGTCATTGTGCTAATCCGCTGTAAGATTAATAGGAGGTATAAATATGAAAGGTTTAGTCGGAAGAAAGATTGGAATGACCCAAGTGTTTGACGAAACAGGGCTCATTGTTCCGGTAACGGTAATTGATGTGGCTTCGAATGTCGTAACACAAATAAAGACCGTGGAAACAGACGGATACAATGCTATACAGGTAGGCTTTGAAGATGTTAAGGCAAAGGCTCTTAACATGCCGAAAAAAGGACATCTCGACAGAGCGGGTGTTACTCCGAAAAGAATATTACGGGAGTTCAGAGTAGGAAATGTGGAAGAATTTGCCGTAGGTCAAAAACTGAAAGCGGATCTTTTTAAAACGGGAGATAAAGTTGATGCTTCCGGAACTTCCAAAGGTAAAGGATTTCAGGGTAATATCAAAAGACATGGCCAAGCCAGAGGCCCTATGAGTCATGGTTCCAGATACCATAGAGGACCCGGCGCTATGGCGGCAGCAGCCTCCCCGGGAAAAGTATTTAAAGGTAAAAAATTGCCGGGACAAATGGGTAATAAAAGAGTAACTGTCAGAAATCTGGAGATTGTCGAAGCGGATGTCGAAAGGAACTTGCTGCTTGTAAAAGGTGCGGTTCCGGGACCCAGAAAGGGTTTAGTGACAATCAGTGAAAGCACCAAGCAAAATAAATAATCCGGCATGGGGAAGGAGGAGCCTAAATGCCTAAAGTAGCTATATACAATATTTCAGGAGATAGAATTAGCGAAATAGAACTGAATGATGACGTATTCGGGGTAGAGGTAAACGAATATGCGTTACATGAAGTTGTAAAAAATCAACTGGCAAACAAGAGACAAGGAACCCAATCAGCAAAAACAAGAGCTGAGGTAAGAGGCGGCGGAAGAAAGCCCTGGAGACAAAAAGGAACAGGTAGAGCGCGTGTAGGGAGTATTCGTTCACCCATATGGGTTGGCGGCGGTGTTACATTTGCACCGAAACCAAGGGATTATAGTTATAAGCTTCCCAGAAAAGTAAGAAAATTAGCTATGAAATCCGCACTGACCACAAAAGTAAACAACAATGAAATTATAGTGTTGGATGAATTAAATATATGGGCCCCGAAAACAAAAGAGATGGTAGCCATCCTAGAGAATTTAAATGTAGATAAAAAGGCCCTTATAGTAACGGACGGAAAGAATGAGGCAGTTTATAAATCCACAAGAAATATTCCGGGGATTAAAACAGCATCGGTCAACACACTGAATGTGTATGACATTCTAAAATATGATAAATTCATTATTACAAAAGATGCCGTTCAAAAAGTGGAGGAGGTGTACGCGTAATGATAAATCCACACGATGTTATCATAAGACCGATAATTACCGAAACCAGTATGAACGAAATGGCAAACAAAAAATATACATTTGTTGTTGATAGAAGAGCTAACAAGGTAGAGGTTAAACGGGCTGTTGAAAAAATATTCGACGTAGAGGTAGAAAAAGTAAACACCATAAATATAGCAGGTAAGATAAAGAGAATGGGCGCGAACAAGGGAAAGCGTGCAGATTGGAAAAAGGCTATTGTAAAACTAACACCGGAGAGTAAAGAAATTGAATTCTTCGAAGGTATGTAATCGCTAAACTGAAAAGAGAAGGAGGGAAATCAAGATGCCTATCAGAAAATTAAAACCTACTTCACCGGCCAGAAGACAGATGACAGTTTCGACTTTTAGGGAAATAACCAAAACGGAACCGGAAAAATCATTGTTAAAGCCCCTCAAAAAGAGCGGCGGTAGAAATGCACACGGAAGAACAACCATACGCCATAGGGGTGGCGGACAAAAGAGGCATTATAGGATTATTGATTTTAAAAGAAATAAAGACAGGGTACCCGCAAGGGTTGCCAGTATAGAATATGATCCGAACAGGTCGGCTAACATAGCACTGCTCCACTACGTTGATGGGGAAAAAAGATATATTATTGCTCCCCATGGTTTAAAGGTAGGGGACATGTTAGAATCCGGTGCCGGTGCAGATATTAAGGTGGGCAATGCCCTGCCGCTTCAGAATATACCTATCGGTACACATATTCATAATATAGAAATGAAACCCGGAAAAGGCGGCCAACTCGTCAGATCCGCCGGGAACACGGCTCAATTAATGGCGAAAGAAGGCAAATATGCTTTGGTAAGACTACCGTCGGGTGAGGTCAGGTATATTCTATCAAGGTGCAAAGCAACGGTAGGTCAGGTTGGAAACTTAGAACATGAAAATATCACTATCGGAAAAGCGGGTAAAAGCAGATATTTAGGCAGAAGGCCTGCAGTCAGGGGTTCTGCTAAGAATCCAGTGGATCATCCGCACGGTGGAGGAGAAGGTAAGGCCCCTATAGGAATGCCGGCGCCTGTTACGCCATGGGGTAAACCTACAATCGGGTTCAAAACTCGTGACAGGAAAAAAGATTCAAATAAATTTATTGTATCGAGAAGGAAGAAATAAAGCTTTATTGATAAACTATCGGAGGGAGGAAAAGTAATGGGTAGATCGTCTAAAAAAGGGCCTTTCGTCCATAGAGGACTTCTTAAGAAAATAGAAGAAATGAACGAAAAAAACGAAAAAAGAGTAATCAAAACATGGTCTAGGGCGTCCACAATTTTTCCACAGATGATCGGCCATACAATCGCTGTTCATGACGGGAGACGACATATTCCCGTATATGTAACGGAAGATATGGTAGGTCATAAACTCGGGGAATTTGCTTTAACAAGAACCTACAGAGGGCATGGGGATATCGAAAAAACAACCAGAAGAAAACAACTGAAAGAAGAAGGTTAGATTTTCCATTGAGGAAGGAGGTAATTGTTGTGGAAGCGAGAGCAACCGTCAAGCATGTGAGAATTGCACCCAGAAAGGCGCAATTAGTTGCTAACCTTGTAAGGGGTAAAAAGGTCGACGAAGCATTGGCGATTTTAAAATATACCCCGAGGGGCGCAGCCTCGGTCATTGAAAAATTGGTAAAATCCGCTGTAGCAAATGCTGAAAATAACTATAACATGGATGTGGATAATTTATATATTTCTGAAATATATGCAAACCAGGGCACTACGATGAGAAGATTCAGGCCAAGAGCTTTTGGTCGTGCAGCAGCTATCAGGAAAAGAACCAGTCATATTGGAGTTGTATTAAAGGAAAAACAAATTTAAGGAGGGGAAAGAATGGGTCAAAAAGTAAATCCGCATGGATTGCGTGTTGGTATAATCAGAGACTGGGATACAAAATGGTTCGCTAATAAAAGAGATTTTAGTGATCTTCTTATAGAAGATAACAGTATTCGTGATTTTGTTAAAGAGAAATTATTCCTATCCGGAATTTCTAAAATTGGAATAGAAAGAGCGGCTAACAATAGGGTTAAGATAAATGTTTATACTGCAAAGCCCGGGATGGTTATCGGCAAGGGCGGTCAAGGGGTTGAAGAATTAAGAAAAGATCTCGAAAAACTGACCGGAAAAGGTGTGTCTGTAAACGTAATAGAGGTAAAAAATCCTGATGTAGATGCACAGCTGGTGGCCGAAAATATCGCTTTCCAACTGGAGAGAAGGATTTCCTTCAGAAGAGCGATGAAACAGGCTATGCAAAGAGCCATGAGACTCGGCGCGGAAGGTATCAAGGTATCCACATCGGGCAGGGTAGGTGGAGCCGAAATGGCGCGTACGGAAGGTTACAGTCAAGGAAGTGTGCCACTGCAAACACTGAGGGCAGATATAGATTATGGATTTGCCGAAGCAAATACCACCTATGGTAAATTAGGGGTAAAAGTATGGATAAATAAAGGTGAAATACTTCCTACCGGTGAAAAAATAGGTTCTGTGGGCAAAGAGACAGAAAGAGGCGGCAAAAAAAATACAAGGGGCAGAGAAAGCAGAGAAAGAAGCTAGATAGATACAATGCCCTTCGGGAAGGAGGAATAGTTCATGTTAATGCCTAAAAAAGTAAAGCATAGAAAAGAGCAAAGAGGAAGAATGAAGGGGAAGGCCCAAAGGGGAAACACCATTGCATATGGCGATTTTGGCCTGATGGCACTGGAACCGGCATGGATTACTTCGAACCAAATTGAAGCAGCGCGTATTGCGATGACTAGGTATATTAAAAGAGGGGGTAAGGTTTGGATTAAAATATTCCCCCATAAACCTGTTACCCAAAAACCGGCGGAAACTCGAATGGGTGCCGGTAAAGGCGCTCCGGAACATTGGGTAGCGGTCGTAAAACCGGGAAGGATTATATTCGAACTTTCGGGTATTTCTGAAGATAGAGCGAAAGAGGCTACAAGACTTGCTGCACATAAGCTCCCAATTAAATGTAAACTTGTAACACGTAAAGAACAAGAATTAGAAGGTGGTGAAGCTAATGAAAACTGATGAAATGAGGGATATGACTCATATAGAATTAGATCAAAGGTTAGCAGAATTAAAAGGTGAATTATTTAATTTACGTTTTCAATTAGCAACAGGCCAGCTTGAAAATCCTTTGAGGATCAGGAGTGTTCGTAAAGACATTGCTAGGGTTAAAACAATCATCAGAGAAAATGAATTGAGGCAAGCAAGGGCGTAATATATAAAGTTCATAGAGAAGGGAGGCCAATTTCGTGGGGAGGAACCTAAGGAAGACGAGAATAGGTCGGGTTGTAAGTGACAAAATGGATAAAACAATTGCAGTTTTAGTTGAAGACTCTGTTCTCCACCCGTTATACGGAAAAGCGGTTAAAAGGACCAAAAAATTTAAAGTCCATGACGAAATGAATGAATGTGAAATAGGTGATAAAGTAAGAATTATGGAAACAAGGCCATTATCCAAGAGCAAGAGATGGAGACTAGTTAATATTATAGAGAAGTCCAAGTAATATATGTGGCAGAGGGAGGTATTTTTATGATACAGCAGGAATCACGCCTTAAAGTTGCCGACAATTCCGGGGCAAGGGAATTACTTTGTATTCGTGTATTGGGTGGAACCAAAAAAAGATATGCCAGAATCGGTGATATAGTGGTTTGTTCGGTCAAAAGTGCAACGCCCGGCGGGGTTGTTAAAAAAGGACAGATTGTTGAGGCGGTTATAGTCAGAAGCAAAAGTACCATCAGAAGAAAAGACGGGAGTTATATAAAGTTTGATGAAAATGCGGCCGTTATAATCAGGGAAGACGGACAGCTTGCAGGTACGCGTATATTCGGTCCCGTAGCGAGGGAACTTAGGGACAAAAACTTTATGAGAATAGTATCATTAGCCCCGGAAGTACTATAGTCGAGGAGGTGTCTTAGGTGCGCATCAAAAAAGGTGATAAGGTAGTGGTAACAGCCGGAAAGGATAAGGGCAAAACAGGAAAGGTACTTCAAGTGTTACCGAAGGAAGGCAGGGTAATTGTTGAAGGTATAAATATGATAACTAAACACCAGAAGCCGAACCCCCAATTGCAGCAGGGCGGAATTGTTAGACGAGAAGCTGCAATCCATGTATCAAATGTTATGTTTTGGGATAAAAAAGCTGAACAGGGTGTTAGAGTAGGATATAAAATTTTAAACAATGGCGATAAAGTGAGAATAAGTAAAAAGACCGGAGAGGTAATTGACTAAAGCTATATGAAAGGAGGTACGCTTGGCATGGCAAGGCTGATAGAAACATATAAAGATGAAGTTGTTCCTGCTATGATGAAAAAATTCGGGTATAAAAGCACAATGGAAATTCCGAAAATAGAAAAAATAGTAGTCAATATGGGTTTCGGAGATATTAAGGATAATCCCAAAGCAATAGAAGCAACGGTTGATGAACTGGCGCTTATATCGGGACAAAAGCCTATAGTTATAAGGGCAAGAAGATCTGTTGCTAATTTCAAACTTCGTGAAGGGATGCCGGTAGGTGCTAAAGTGACCTTGAGGGGAAAAAGAATGTATGAGTTTGCAGATAGATTATTGAATATCGCTCTTCCCAGGGTAAGGGATTTTAGGGGCGTCAGTCCTAATGCTTTTGATGGCAGAGGGAACTATGCCTTAGGTATTAAGGAGCAGTTAATTTTTCCGGAAATTGATTATGATAAAGTAGAAAAAGTACAGGGTATGGATGTCATATTTGTTACAACAGCAAAAACTGACGAAGAAAGTCGAGAATTATTAAGGTTGATGGGGATGCCTTTTGCAAAATAACATAAGGAGGGGAAAATGTGGCGAAAAAATCTCTTAGAGTAAAACAACAGAGAAAACAAAAATATTCAACACGTGAATATAATAGATGTAAACTCTGCGGCAGACCACGTGCCTATTTGAGAAAGTTCGGTATTTGTCGTATTTGTTTTAGAGAATTAGCTTACAAAGGCCAGATACCGGGCGTCAGAAAAGCGAGCTGGTAAAGTTTAAGGAAGGAGGGTTACGACATGACAATGACAGACCCAATTGCGGATATGTTGACTCGTGTAAGAAATGCCAGTATGGCAAAACATGAAACTGTTGACATTCCGGCTTCAAATTCAAAAAAAGAGATTGCAAACATCCTTCTTGAAGAAGGTTTTATAAGAGGGTTTGATTTTATAGAAGACGGAAAACAAGGTATTATCAGGATACAATTAAAATATGGACGAAATAAAGAAAAAATAATCACAGGCATTAAGAAAATATCCAAACCGGGGCTCAGGGTATATGCAAAAAAAGATGAAGTCCCAAAGGTGTTGGGCGGATTAGGAATTGCAATTATCTCTACTTCAAAAGGTATAGTTACCGATAAAATAGCCAGAAACGAGGGTGTCGGTGGGGAGGTTATTGCTTACATCTGGTAGGATCAACACATCTACAGGGAGGTGCAAATATGTCAAGGATAGGTTTTAAACCCATAGAAATACCACAAGGTGTGGAGGTTAAAATAAACGAAAAAAATATCGCGACTGTAAAGGGAGCAAAGGGACAATTAGAACAACAATTAAATACGGATATGAAGTTTAATATAGAGGGCAACACAATCAGTATTGACAGGCCTACTAATAACAAAAGGCATCGTTCCCTTCATGGGCTTACAAGATCCCTTCTTTTTAATATGATAGAGGGTGTAACCAAGGGATATGAAAAGAAGCTGGAATTGGTGGGTGTCGGATACAGAGCGAGCAAAGAAGGAAAAAAACTCGTACTCAACCTAGGTTTTTCTCACCCGGTAGAGATGGAAGACCCGGAGGGAATAACTGTTGAGGTTCCTTCCCAAACTGAAATAATAATTAGGGGAATTGACAAACAGCAAGTAGGCAACTATGCGGCCAAAATTAGGGAACTGAGAAAACCTGAGCCATATAAAGGAAAAGGCGTGAGGTATGCAGGTGAAACAGTAAGGCGCAAGGTAGGTAAGACAGGTTAGTAAGAGGAAAGGAGTGAAATAGGATGTTTAAAAAAGAGAGTAAAAACTCTAGAAGGTTATCTAGACATAAAAGGGTCCGAAATAAAATTATGGGAACTCCTCAGCGTCCAAGATTAAATGTATATAGAAGCCTAAAAAACATCTATGCTCAACTGATTGATGATACGGCAGGAACAACGTTAGTTGCCGCCTCATCCCTGGAAAGCAGTGTCAAGGATCAGGTCGAAATAACCGGCAACACCGAATCTGCAAAATTAGTCGGCCAATTAGTTGCGAAAAAAGCCTTGGAAAAGGGAATAGAAGAAGTAACGTTTGACCGTGGCGGAAACATTTATCATGGAAGAATAAAAGCCTTAGCGGAAGGTGCCAGAGAGGCCGGGCTTAAATTTTAAAAAGGAGGAGATAAAAGGATGCACAGTAAGCGAATTGACGCCAATCAACTTGAACTAAAGGAACAAGTTGTCGATATAAAACGTGTTACTAAGGTTGTTAAGGGCGGTAGAAATTTCAGATTTTCCGCGCTGGTCATTGTGGGAGATGAAAACGGCCATGTGGGCGCAGGAACGGGAAAGGCAATGGAAATTCCGGATGCTATTAAAAAAGGAATAGAAGATGCCAAGAAAAATCTTATTAACGTACCCATTGTTGGAACCACAGTCCCTCATGAAATTAACGGGCGTTTTGGAGCGGGGAATGTTTTAATCATGCCGGCCAGGGAAGGTACGGGAATTATTGCGGGAGGCCCTGTCCGTACAGTGATGGAATTAGCGGGACTCAGAGATGTAAGAGCAAAATCCCTGGGTTCAAACAACTCTAAAAACATGGTAAGTGCCGCAATGGACGGATTAAGAAATCTGAAGAGAGCCAAGGAAGTGGCAAAACTAAGAGGCAAGTCCGTGGAAGAACTCTTAGGGTAGGAGGGATAAACTATGGCAAGGTTAAATATAAAACTGATCGGAAGCATCATCGGTGCAAAGCCTAACCAAAGGAAAACAGTTGAAGCACTGGGACTCAGAAAGATAGGGCAAGTAACTGAAAAAAAAGATACTCCTCAAATAAGAGGTATGATTGAAACAGTCAAACACTTAGTGGAAGTTGAAGAAATATAAACCGGGGAGGTGTGGACATGAAGTTACATGAACTTGGGCCTGCAAGAGGTGCAACCAAAGATAAAAGGAGAAAAGGAAGAGGCACCGGCAGCGGGCTTGGAACAAAGGCCGGCCGCGGAACAAAAGGGCAAAAATCCCGAGGTAGGGGCACAAGACCCGGATTCGAAGGTGGTCAAATGCCTTTATACAGAAGACTGCCAAAACGCGGTTTTACAAATGTATTTGCCAAGGCATATAACGAGGTTAATGTTGAAAAACTCAATATATTTGAAGACGGTACGGTTGTTACACCCGAGCTGTTAAAAGAAACTGGTGTAGTCAAAAAGATAGAAAAAAACGGGGTCAAAATTTTAGGAAATGGCGACCTAGAGAAGAATTTAGTTATAAAAGCACAGAAATTTACTAAGTCAGCTACAGAAAAAATAGAAGCCGCCGGAGGAAAGGCAGAGGTGATTTAGAGTGATACAAACATTGAAAAACGCTTGGAAAATTCCGGATTTGCGTAAACGGATTATGTTCACTTTTGCAATGCTTGCTATTTTTAGATTAGGTGTTGTCATACCTGTTCCGGGTATTGATATTGCACATGTAAAAAGTATAGTAGAAGGCGCCGGACTGCTTTCGTTTTTCGATCTGATATCCGGTGGAGCCTTCGGTGATATGACAATTTTCGCATTAAGTATTACACCTTATATTACAGCGTCCATTATTATGCAGCTGTTAACTATGGCCATTCCGAGCCTCGAGGAATTAGCAAAAGAAGGCGAAGAGGGCAGCAAAAAAATCAACCAATATACAAGGTACGCGACTATTGTATTGGCATTGATACAGGCTGTAGGAATCAGTGTAGGCTTGTTCAGGGGCGCATTAATAAATCAGGATACATTCAGTATTATAGTGGTTGTTCTTACCTTGACCGCAGGAACTACATTCTTAATGTGGCTGGGTGAAGAGATAACCGAAAAAGGAATAGGAAACGGTATTTCATTGTTAATTTTCGCAGGTATTGTTTCAAGGCTACCCAGCGGGGTTAAGCACACATTTGCATTGGCAAGACAAGGCGAGTTAAAATTTTTACCTATTTTAGCATTTGTAGCCATAGCGCTGTTGATGATAGTCGGGGTTGTTGCCATCCAAGAGGGAACCAGAAAAATTCCCGTACAGTATGCCAAAAGGGTTGTGGGCAGAAAAATGTACGGAGGCCAAAGTTCACATATCCCGCTAAAAGTAAACCAAGTGGGTGTTATCCCTGTAATCTTTGCTATGTCTATGTTGCAATTCCCGCATACAATTGCCTATTTTATCGGTAAGGAAGGCGGATTTTCAAGGTTCTTGAGTACATGGTTATCACCTAACGTTATGCCGGGTGTGATTATTTATAATTTTCTAACCGCGGTGCTGATTATATTCTTTACTTATTTCTACACTGCTGCCACATTTAACCCTGTGGAGATATCTATTAATATGAAGAAAAACGGTGGATTTATACCGGGTATCAGGCCGGGCAAGCCCACATCAGACTTTCTGAATAAAATTCTTACAAGAATAACATTAGCGGGAGCATTGTTCTTGGCTGTGATTACGATTGTTCCTACGATTATAATCGGCGCAACGAAAATACCCATCGCTTTTGGCGGTACGGCAATATTGATTGTCGTAGGGGTTGCACTAGAGACAATGAAACAAATCGAAGCACAACTTATGATGAGACATTATCAAGGATTTTTGAAATAGATTTGGTTTAAAAATGTTATCCTGAGACGGACAGTATAAATCTGACCTAAAAATGTCATCCTGAGACGGGCAGTATGAGTTTGACCCTCGAAGGATCTCAAATAACTGAACCAGGAGATGATACAATGAGATTGATTTTGCTTGGCCCTCCAGGTGCGGGCAAAGGCACACAAGCTGTATTCATCGCTGCAAAATATGAAATTCCTCACATTTCTACAGGGGATATATTCAGAGACAACACCAAGCGAGGCACCGAATTAGGCAAAAAAGCCAAAACCTATATGGATAAAGGACTTTTGGTTCCCGATGAACTCGTGGTAGAAATTGTGGAAGACCGTTTAAAACAAGGTGATTGCACCAATGGATTTTTGTTAGACGGATTTCCGAGAACCGTAGCACAGGCAGAGGCCTTGGACAGGGTGTTAAAAGGCATTGGTGCAAGCTTGGACAAAGTAATAAATATAGAAGTTGATAAAGGTGCTTTAATAGATAGAGCCGTTGGAAGGCGAATTTGCAGGGAATGTGGAGCCACATTTCATATAAAGGGCAATCCGTCAACAAAGGGTGATGTTTGCGACAGATGTGGCGGTGACCTTTATCAAAGAGACGACGATAACGAGGAAACAGTAGCAAGACGTATAGAGGTTTATCTGAAGGAAACCTCGCCGTTAATAGAATATTATAGTGAACAAAACAAACTCGTTACTGTGGACGGAACCAAAGAAATAGATGAGGTTTCTGAGGAAATTGTAGTTGCTTTAGGGAGCGGATTATAATGATATTTATAAAGTCCCGCAATGAAATCGAATTAATGCGCGAAGCGGGAAGAATTGTTGCCCAAGCGCATGAACTTATCGGGAAAGCAATAAGGCCGGGAGTTACAACAGAGGAATTAGACCAAATTGCCGAAAAACATATTCTGAAACAGGATGCTTTTCCCGCTTTTAAGGGATATAGGGGTTTTCCGGCCAGCATATGTGCTTCTATCAATCATGAGGTGGTTCATGGTATACCCGGACCGAAAAAGCTGGAAGAAGGCGACATTATCAGTATAGACATAGGGTCGGTCTATAAAGGTTATTATGGAGATGCTGCAAGGACCCACGCCGTGGGAGAAATCAGCCAACGGGCACAAGAACTTATAAAGGTAACCAAGGAGAGTTTTTATGAGGGAATAAAGTTTGCAAAAGAAGGCTGTAGATTATCGGATATATCCCACGCTGTTCAAACCCATGTAGAAAAACATGGATTTTCGGTAGTCAGAAATTATGTAGGTCATGGGATAGGCACTAATATGCATGAGGAACCGCAAATTCCCAATTATGGTCTCCCCGGAAGGGGTCCAAGATTGAAAAGCGGAATGGTATTGGCTATCGAGCCGATGGTTAATATAGGAACCTATGACGTAAAGGTACTTTCAGACGGTTGGACAGTAGTAACTTTAGACGGTGAATATTCGGCACATTACGAAAACACCATAGCAATTACGGATGAAGAACCCGAGATTTTAACAAAGTTATAACACGGACAAATGAGGTGATTGTATGGGGTTAACCGATTTAGATATAGGGCAAATAGTTAAATCAAAAGCCGGAAGAGACAAGGGAAGGTTTTTTGTTGTGTTTGGGGAAATTGATGCTAAACACGTTTTAATTGTGGACGGTTCGCTGAGGCGGGTTGATAAACCTAAGAAGAAGCAAATTAAGCATCTGGCAAAGACGAACCTCGTCTCCGATGAAATCAAAGCAGCAATTTTAAACAGTGAAAAGATAAGCAATGGTTTTATACGTAAAGAATTTAAAAAACTAGGTTTGAAATCCTAAAATCCGAAGGGAGGTTTGATTTATTAATGCCAAAGGAAGATGTAATTGAATTAGAAGGTGTAGTAAAAGAGGTATTGCCTAATGCAATGTTTATTGTGGAACTCGAAAATGGTCATGAAATATTGGGACATATATCCGGAAAGTTAAGAATGAATTTCATCAGGATTTTATCCGGGGACAGAGTAACAGTGGAGTTATCTCCATATGATTTAACCCGTGGTAGAATAACATGGAGGAAGAAGTGACTAGAGGGAGGGATAGCAATGAAGGTTAGACCATCAGTTAAACCAATTTGCGAAAAATGCAAGGTTATCAAAAGAAATGGCAGGGTAATGGTTATTTGCGAAAATCCTAAACATAAACAAAAACAAGGTTGATTGAACGGTAGTTTAACAATAGGGGAACAATAGTTTTGAGGTGTCATCCTGAGATGGTCAGTATAAGTTTGACCCGCGAAGGATCTTGGGTTTAGACAATCATTAGACAATTGTTCCGGAATGTCATCCTGAGACGGACAGTATAAGTTTGACCCGCGAAGGATCTGAATTAATAGAACTAGGAGGTGTAAATATGGCTAGAATAGCCGGTGTTGACTTACCGAGAGATAAAAGAATCGAAATCGGTTTAACGTATATATTCGGTATTGGTAAAAGCACGTCAAACAGAATACTAGCTTCCGCAGGTATCGAGCCCGATACAAGGGTGAGAGACCTGACAGAGGAAGAAGTAAACAATTTGAGAAGGATTATAGATACGTACCATGTTGAAGGGGATCTAAGAAGAGAAACCGCTTTAAACCTTAAGAGACTGAGAGAAATCAGATGCTACAGAGGAATAAGACATGTCAGGGGATTACCTGTGAGGGGCCAGAACACAAAAACCAATGCTCGGACAAGAAAAGGTCCAAAAAGAATTATCACACGTAAGAGGAAAAGTGTACAAATATAAAGGAGGTGTGCAACAATGGCAAAGGCGACCAAAAAAAGAACTACTCGTGCTCGTAGAAAAGTACGTAAAAATATAGAACGTGGCCGGGCGCATATTCAATCGACATTTAATAATTCAATCATTACTTTAACAGACATGCAAGGAAATGTGATTTCTTGGGCGAGTGCGGGGCAATTAGGATTTAAAGGCTCGAGAAAATCAACTCCCTTTGCTGCTCAAATGGCTGCCGAGGCTGCTGCCAAAGCCGCAATGGATCAGGGGTTAAAAACTATAGAGGTCTATGTTAAAGGGCCGGGTGCAGGAAGGGAAGCTGCCATTCGTTCTTTACAAGCTACGGGACTCGAGGTTAATCTTATTAAAGATGTGACACCAATCCCACATAACGGTTGTAGACCGCCAAAACGCAGGAGAGTCTAGAAAGATTAGGAGGTGCAAGTAAATGGCAAGATATACAGGTTCGGTGTGCAGACTGTGCCGTAGAGAGGGTATGAAATTATATCTTAAAGGTGACAGATGTTTCACAGATAAATGTGCGATTACCAAAAGGGCATATGCCCCGGGTCAGCACGGTAGCGGTAGAAGGAAACTTTCCAACTTCGGAATTCAATTAAGGGAGAAACAAAAAGCAAAAAGATTTTACGGTATATTGGAATCCCAATTCAGAAAATATTTTGAAATTGCCGACAAACAGACAGGTATTACGGGTGAAAACCTTTTAAGGCTGTTAGAGTCACGTTTAGACAACGTTGTTTATAGATTGGGTTTTGCTTCTTCAAGGGCAGAAGCAAGACAGTTGGTTACCCATGGACATTTCAGGGTAAACGGCGATAAAGTGGATATTCCTTCATATTTAGTGAGTGCGGGAGATGTTGTTGCTGTTAAGGAAAAATCTAAATCATCGAACAAATTCAGAAGTTTAGCAGAGAATTTTAAAGGAAGCGTTCCAAATTGGTTAACGGTTGACATGGAAAAAATGGAGGGAACAGTTGTTTCTCTACCTACAAGAGAAGATATAGACCTACCAATCTCGGAAAACTTAATAGTAGAGCTGTATTCTAAGTAATAAATTAATAGAATCAGTTGCCCTCAAATAGAGGAAATGTTTAAAGGAGGGTTTAGATTAAATGATAGAAATGGAAAAACCAAGTGTGGAAATAATGGAGATTAGTGATGACAACACCTATGGCAAATTTACGGTTGAGCCCTTGGAAAGGGGTTATGGAATTACTTTAGGAAATTCTTTAAGGCGAATTATGTTGTCCTCCTTACCGGGGGCCGCTGTAACATCGGTAAAAATTGATGGGGTGTTGCATGAGTTTTCTACAATCCCCGGGGTAAAGGAAGATGTCACGGAAATCATCCTTAACCTCAAAGGTTTATCTATTCGCATGCATGGGGACGAATCCAAAATGATTCGTATCGAGGCAAAGGGAGAAGGGATTATAACGGCAGGGGACATTATTGCGGATGCGGATGTTGAAATTCTTAATCCGGAAATGCATATAGCCACCTTGGACGAAGACGGGGCTATAATGATGGAAATAAACGTATCTAAGGGAAGAGGGTACGTGCAGGCGGAAAATAATAAAACACCGGGAATGCCTATAGGTGTAATACCTGTGGATTCTATATTCACTCCTGTAGTGAAGGTAAACTATTTTGTCGAAGACACTAGGGTAGGACAGGTGACTGACTTCGACAGGTTAATTATCGAAATATTCACAGATGGGAGTATTATGCCGGATGAGGCAGCTTCCTTGGCTGCAAAAATAATGAATGAGCATTTGAACTTATTTATTAATCTGACTGAGCATGTTAGCGACGTGGAAATCATGGTACAAAAAGAGGAAGATACAAAAGAAAAGGTTCTTGAGATGACTGTTGAAGAACTGGATCTTTCCGTAAGGTCTTACAATTGCCTGAAACGGGCGGGAATCAATACAGTGGATGAGCTTATTCAGAGGACAGAAGAAGATATGATGAAAGTTAGAAATCTTGGTAAGAAATCCCTTGAGGAAGTCCAAAATAAACTTGGTGAGTTAGATCTTTCATTAAAACCTGTTGACGAATAGTATCCAGTGAGGAGGGATTGATATGGCACATTATCGTAAATTAGGCCGTTCAAGTGCACATAGAGACTTGATGCTTAGAAATTTGGTAACTAGTTTACTGAAAAATGGGAGAATAGAGACGACAGATAAAAGGGCTAAAGAAACGAGAAAACTGGCGGAAAAAATGATTACCCTTGCTAAAAGGGGTGACTTACATGCCAGAAGGCAAGTTCTCGGTTTTGTAACGGAGGAAACCGTGGTAAAGGAATTATTTGATGAAATTGCGCCGAAGTACGAAGAACGCAACGGCGGATATACACGCATTATGAAACTCGGGCCGAGAAGGGGCGACGCCGCAGAAACGGTGATCATCGAATTGGTGTAATAAATTTTGGATGGTAGGGGCAGATCCATGTGTCTGTCCTCGGGCGATAAAATGAAAACAACGGGCGACCATAGGTCGTCCCTACAATACCGCCTTATTAAATATGTAGGGGCGAGCTTTGCTCGCCCGCTTCTAATTAACAATAGAACCATCAGACTGTGTGAAAAATGTCATCCTGAGCGAAGCGAAGGATCTCAAATGGCCTAAAAATGAGATTCTTCGCTACACTCTGAATTTCCATGTACTAGCCACACCACGATAAATGAAAACATTGTTTTTTGTAGGGGCAGACGACTCTGTCTGCCCGCGGGTGGACAGGGTCGTCCACCCCTACCCTTTATAGCAATGACACAGAGAAAACCTGGAATGACAATTTCCACGCAATCTGCCATACCCATTGTTTCACTATCATCATTTTGAATTAATCATTATTCAAATA
>DASRMN010000064.1:0-7148 GCA_035647935.1 Clostridia bacterium
CTTATATATAATAGCCTTAGGGCTATGCCTTGTATGTATTATAACAAAATTTTAACATATTGGCTATACTAAAAGCCAATATGTTAAATCTTAACATGAACAAATAAGTTTCAACATGGGCTAATAAATCCTAACATTGATCAAAAAATTTTAATGTTTACCAATAATTATATTTTTGCTCCCTTTTTTTCGGCAACCTTTTTTATGATTCCTATTCTGTAAGCCCCATACAATATTAAAATTGATATTACGCCAATTATCAGATAGGCAGAAGGTTTAGCAACATCGGAAATAATTATAGAACTTCCCCCCAGCAGCGAGCTGATAATATATAGTATCAATACAGTTTGTTTTTGAGTCAAGCCATGATCAAGAAGCCTATGGTGAAGATGCCCCTTATCTGCTTCCATAATAGGTTTTTTGTTTACCAGCCTTCTGACTATAGCAAATGCAGTGTCGAATACAGGGACCCCCAAGGCCAACACAGGTGTTGCAACAGCAATAGTTGTGGCACTCTTGATTGCCCCCTCAACCGATATGGTGGCCAATAAATATCCTATAACTAAAGAGCCCGCATCTCCCATAAAAATTTGGGCAGGGTTGAAATTATAGGGTAGGAAACCTAAGGATGCGCCGGCCAATATCGCAAGCAAAATAGCCACATTATATTGTCCAACATTATAGGCGACTGCCGCCAAAGATAAGGATGCTATTGTGGACACCCCTGCCGCCAGCCCATCCAGTCCGTCTATTAAGTTAACCGTATTTGTAATACCGATAATCCAAAATACTGTCATTGGAATCCTCAAGGCCTTCAGAAAAATCAATCCACTTTCCGTGTTTGCCGGAGGAAATTTAATAAAATTAATAGTCACGCCGCCATGCACAGCTATTAAGGCGGCCAGTATTTGGATTGCCAATTTGTATACTGCGGGGACCTGTTTGATATCGTCAATAATACCTGTGATTAAAATTAAGGTCGCTCCCATCAAAATTCCCTTAAATTCGCTGTTAAGATTCATACCTTTGTTGAACACCGCGAATATAGCAATAGTGATGATAAAGGAAATGTAAATGGCAACACCTCCCAGACTCGGCGTAGGTTTTTTATGAACCCTTCTGTTGTCCTTCGGTACATCAATTGCCCCCAGTTTACAGGCCAATCGCCTAGCATAAGGGGTCAATATATATGATATTATTAACGCTATAGTAAACACAGATCCTAAATATGTAATCATGTTTTGTTCTTCCATTAATTTGCACTCCCCAACATCTTAAGTAATCACACAATTATTTACATGACCGTTTTTCGTTTAACAACCTGCAACCCCGTCAGACTGTGTGAAAAAATATTTTCTTTACTTTTTGTCATTGCTATGAAAGTCCCGCATTTTTTGTCATCCTGAGACGGACAGTATGTGTTTGACCCACAAAGGATCTCGTTTTGTCACTGCCTCGTCCCCATTTTATACTATTTGGTTTAATTTATCAATGGGTGATACTATAGTTTGGAAATCGGGGATCAAGTTATGTTTCCTGTTGAAATTTTTGTACCGTAATGCCGGATTCCTCAAGCATTTGCGCAGACAGCTTGTCCGGATAATTCCCTTTATAGACCAGTCTTTTTATTCCCGAGTTAATAATCATTTTAGCGCAGACCACGCAGGGTTGGATGGTTACATAAATCGTAGCCCCCTCTATTTTAACGCCGTGAAGCGAGGCCTGAATAATAGCATTTTGCTCTGCATGAAGTCCACGACAAAGTTCGTGTTTTTCTCCCGACGGAACGCCTAATTGCTGTCTGAGACATCCCGTTTCTTCGCAATGTTTTAAACCCGAAGGTGCACCGTTATATCCGGTCGACAAAATTTGTTTGTCCTTAACAATGACTGCCCCGACCTGTCTGCGCAAACAGGTTGACCGTGTTTTGACTACTTCCGCTATTTCCATAAAATATTCATCCCAAGACGGACGCATAATATAACCTCCCTCAGTTGAACAATGGTTGAACAATAGTTGAACAATGGTTGAACAATAGTTGTCCACAGTCGAACATTACAAATTTAAATATCTTTTTTCAATCTCAACAATTTTGTCGATTCTTTTCTGATGCCTTTCACCTTTAAATTCTGTTCCCAGCCATGTATCGACAATTTCTAAAGCAAGTCCGGGCCCTATTACTCTCGCGCCCAACGCTATAACATTGGTATTGTTATGCCACCTTGATGCTTTGGCTGAAAAACAATCCCCGACTAAACCACAATACACTCCCGGAATCTTATTGGCGGCGATGGAAATGCCTATCCCCGTTCCGCAAATCAATATACCTCTTTCAAAATCCCCTGCTGCCACAACTTTCCCTACCTTTTCGGCAAAATCGGGATAATCCGTAGATTCGGTCGATTCCGTCCCGAAATCCCTTATATTATGACCTCTTTCCTGTAAATGTTTTTTAACAAGTTCCTTTAGTTCATATCCGGCATGGTCACTTCCGATAGCAATTTCCACATCAATGCCTCCTGTATTATAAAATTGAGAACAAATCTATAATATATTCTACATTATCCACAAAAATCCTCTAAATATTTCCGGGGATTCATGAACGGGCAGCCGGGAAAATTATCCATTCACTTCAGAATTCGCATATGTTACCCAAACCATGATAAACGAAAGCATTATTTTAAAATACAGATCCTTCGCGGGTCAAACTAATCCTGCTCGTCTCAGGATGACAAAAATGTGGGGCCTTCATAGCAATGACAAAAAATGGGGACGGTGCTTTTTCACATAGCTTGCTGTCCCCAGTCTTTTCTTACATTGAAGAAAGCCTATCAATTAACATGTGTAAATATTTTTCTATTTCTTCCGCACTTTCACGATAAACATCTACTGATCGGCCATAAGGGTCCTTTATATCATGGTTAATTTCTTCGAGGTTGCTGTCCGATATGTATGGGCTCTTATCATCGTGATTCAAAACATATTCTTTCAATGTATATGTTTTTTCCCCAGCCTCGGGACATATTTCCAATATAGCCCTTTTATGATTTGATGTCATGGTTAAAATCAGGTCCGCCTTTTCAACTAGCTCCGGTGTCAGGAGCCTAGAACTATGTTCCATAACATCTATGCCTTTTTCCTTTAGTACTTCTACTGCCCCTAACGATGCCCCATCGCCTTCCCATGCATATATACCTGCGGATATCACCTTAATATTTTTAAGTTCGTTTTTTCTGTTTGTTAAAATGTGTTTAAAGAGCGCCTCTGCCATAGCGCTTCTGCATGTATTACCTGTACATACAAATAAAATAGTTTGCATGATAAACCTCCCTTGAACAATTGTTGAACGATCGTTAAACTATTGTTAAACTATTGTTGAACAATAGTTAAGGCCGCTTTTTTTAGCCTATCCATTATGGCCTGCCCGATTTCTATATCGTCTATGGATTCACATAAAATGATTTTTACGTCTGTTTTATCGAATTCTCTCAATATTTTAAATAGATTAGCCGCAATTGTTTCCGGATGTTTTCTGCTGCCTAAGGATTTAATTATAATTCCCTCTGTACTTTTTCCATATCTGTTTTTAGTTTCGTCTGTGCAAATTATGCCTATTTTTTTATCTTCCTTTTCATATTCAGCTCTGAGCTCGTTTATTTTAACAACTATGTCATCCAAACTCCCTTGCACAATTATAACTTTGGCATTGGGTGAATAATGAATATGTTTCACGCCTGAAGGATCGGGTTTCTTCCCGGTCCCGCCGGAATTTTCTGTTGACAAATCAACAAGGGATTCTCCGAGAGCTCTTTCTAACATTTCACGTGTAACAGTGCCCGGGCGCAATATAACAGGTGTTTTAGCGGTCATATCCAAAACCGTTGATTCAATACCGATGTCACAATCCCCACCGGCAATTATGGCGTCCACCTTGCCCGTTAAATCTTCCATAACATGTTCCGCTTTAGTGGGGCTTAATTTGCCCGAGATGTTTGCGCTTGGTGCCGCTATGGGTATCCCTGCCTTTTCTATGAGTTTGATGGCTATAGGGTTGTTCGGTATTCTGATTGCTATGGTGGAAAGTCCACCGCTCGTTTCACGTGGAACAATTTTACTCTTTTTGAAAATCAAAGTCAGGGGGCCGGGCCAAAATTCTTTCATTAATTTATGTGCCTTTTCCGGGACTTCCTCCACCAAGGGCAATACATCCTCTGTTTTGGAAAGGTGTACTATCAACGGATTATTAGAAGGCCTGCCCTTAGCCTCAAATATTTTTTTCACGGCCTTCGGATTCAATGCATCAGCCCCTAAGCCGTATACCGTTTCTGTGGGAAAAACAACTGTACCCTCCCCCCTCAAAATTTCAGCGCATTTTTCTATCAGTTTATCATCTATGTTTTCAGTATCTATTTTTATAATGATTGTATCTTTCATCTGTCAACACCCTTCAATCCTTCAACTAAAACCTCCCCGGCAATCGGAGCTGCCGCTTCTCCTCCGGTTTTGCCTTCCGATTCCAATATAACCGCAACTGCTATTTTCGGGTCTTCCGCGGGAGCAAACCCTATAAACCAAGAATGATCTATCCCCGTTTCGTTTTGGGCTGTACCTGTTTTACCCGCTACGTTTACACCATAAATACGCGCATTTTTTCCGGTTCCCTCTCTTACTGTCGCAACCATCATATCTGTTATTTCATCAGCTATGGCGTCCGAAATCACCTGAATGCCCTCGTTTTCAGCCATCGTCACAACCATTCCGTCAGCATTTTTCACCTTTTCTACTATATACGGAGCCATCATAGTTCCCTTGTTAGCAAAGGTAGAAGCTACAGCGGCCATGTGTATAGGGGTTACCAGTAATTTCCCCTGACCTATGGCAACAATGGCTAAATCGGTGGATTTCATGTTTTCACCATATGGATAACGGCTTTCCATAACAGGCATGTCCCCACCCGGTGTTTTGCCCATCAAAAACCTCCTAGACATCTGTGTGACATTTTTACCTCCGAGTTCTACCCCCATCCTTGCAAAATTTGTGTTGCAGGATACGATTACAGATCGTTTCAGGTCCAAAAAACCATGTCCCACTTTATTGAAATCCGTCAGGGTGTACCCGTCTACGGTAATAGTGCCCGTACAGTTGTAGTTAGCGTCTATCCCGGGGTTTTCCAATACAGCCGCAGTTATAATAAGTTTGTATATGGACCCCGGAGGATATAGTCCCGCAAGACTTCTGTTGAGTAGGGGGCTTTTTTCATCCCCCACAAGTCTTTCCCACTCCTCCGCTAGGTTGTTCGGATTATAATCAGGTTTGCTTATCATTGCCAAGACTTCTCCGGTTTTGGGATTCATAGCCACAATAGAACCCGTTTTTCCTCTTAATAATTGTTCTGCTTTTTTCTGCAGATTATGATCCAGAGTAAGTGACAAATCATGGCCTCTAATAGGTTGTCCGATAACGGTTTCCTTAATCTTGGCAACGGTGTTATCGCCTGTTAATGATAAGAGATCATTATTATAGTAAAATTCCACCCCTGTTTTTCCATATTGTTTAGAACTATATCCTATAGCGTGGCTGTATAATCCGTCATAGTTATACAATCTTTCCATCGTGCCGTCCTCCGACACCTTTGTTTCGGCCAAAACAACACCGTTACGATCAGAAATGGACCCTCTTATGGTTTTATCTTCTATAGCCAATCGTCTTTTGTTATAGGGATTTTGTGCTATGCTTTCCGCCCTGAATATTTGGATATATGTTAAATATATAATTATGCTCAGAAATAAAATGCTCATGAGTATTATTATATGAACCATTTTTCTGTTGCTTTCCAATTAGGAAAACCTCCTTACATGTATATATTGGAGAAATATCTTGGGCAAACACATGAATTTGCCCCTACACCTTACCCTTAACTTCCGGACCCGAGAGCGCCTGTAATATGCCGAAAGCTATAAAAGCGGAAATCAGGGAACTACCCCCATAACTGATGAATGGCAGGGTAACCCCTGTAAGCGGTATTAATTTAATAACACCACCGACTATAATAAAAGTTTGATACCCGTATATCAGTGTTATCCCCAACGCGACTATCTTTTTGAAGGTATCCTTGATGGTTAAAGCTATCTTAAAGCCCCTGTAAACCAATATAAAATACAACAATACCACAGCCATTCCGCCGAACAAACCCATCTCTTCACAGATAGCGGAAAAGATAAAATCCGTATGGACTACGGGAATATAATCAGGGTTTCCGAGTCCTAATCCCGTACCGAAAAATCCTCCCGCCGTAATAGCAAACAGGGATTGAACAATTTGATATCCCTTCCCGGTAATTTGGTTCCATGGATCTGTCCACGTGGTTAGCCTGACTCTGACATGGGCAAGTGTGAAATAACTCAGAACGAGAATTATTCCCATGGCCCCTATATTATAAAGCAATAATTTATAATCTTCCTCATAAATATAAAATATGCTTATAAATATGGTATAAAA
Source organism: Clostridia bacterium (assembly GCA_035647935.1). Classification (GTDB taxonomy): domain Bacteria; phylum Bacillota; class Clostridia; order Peptostreptococcales; family Natronincolaceae; genus JAAZJW01. Next base: position 6,499 of record DASRMN010000064.1, read on the forward strand.
TAATACAGTCATCCCCAGTTCCCTTTGAGCCAACAACAAAAAAAGATGTAAATAAATTATAGTTAGAAATGCATATTTATTTTTTATTATTTGTTTACTTTTAATCAATTCTATATAATTCGGGGCCTCGGGTTTGGTTAGGATATCCGTTTGAGAAAAATCAGACACCGTATGACCATTATCCGGACGAGACACGGGATTTGCACTATTCCCGGGTGATGTATCCTCCTTGGAAGAAATTTTGGTTTCTTCCGAATCAGGTGTAAATCCATCTAATGATTTATTGTCTCGGTGGTCCTGCTTTCCCGAGTGGGGATTAAAAACTCCCGATTTATAGTCTTGGTGTTCCTGTTCCCGCAAGACAGAATCAGAAACCCCATCATTTGTAGATGATATAGCCTTATGTTCCCAGGGAACAAAAATTTCCTCGGAATTAAGCCTTAATTTATAATATGATGCGATAAAAAAGACGAAAAATATCTTAGTAGCTTCCGCAGGCTGAAAAGTGAAGTTGCCTATCTTGACCCAATTAATTGATCCCCCGACACTGGTTCCTAAAGTGAACGTAATTAAAAACAGCAACATACTTCCGGCAATATAGCCATAAATATATTTGTCCCAGTTTTTTATAATACGAAATAACATATAGG
>DASRMN010000065.1:0-4632 GCA_035647935.1 Clostridia bacterium
TACCGTATATTCCGATTTGCCAACCAAGTCTCTATAAACCCGTAGGCCTTCCTCGCTTTTTAACAACATTTTCATCTCTCCCTTTTCGATTTATTTAATCATCTTTCAAATCTTCCAATACTTCATTCCCGGATTGCAATATTTCCTTCAATCCGTCCGTTTCCGTCTCCTCTTCCGCCTGTGCCGGCTCTACAACCTCGATGTTCTCAGCTGCCTCCTTGTATTCTGTTATAAGTCTGAGCGCCGCATTGGTAAATTTAAACCCATACAACTCCGCAAACTCTTCCACTTCCTTGTAGTGTTCCACCCTAACCATGACGGCCGAGTCCCACCTACTGCCCGGAAGACTTCTCGCCGTCTTGTATAGCTTTTCATTTCTCCCCTTCCACTTGATAGCAAATTGACCCTTGTAGTCTCCGCTGACCATCGCATATATCCACCGGGTACATTCCTGTTCATATTCCCCGGATATGGCCATGTTCCTTAGCTCTTCGCCCAATATCATCACCGGGAAACCCTTGTTAAGCAGTTTATTTCCTACCTCGGCCACCCTGTCCCTGTAGCCTCCGGTAGTATTGTCTAATGTCCTATACCATGTTCCGCTGCCCCATGTATAGCCTAAATCCCTAACCAACAACCTAAAATCCTCATTTTTCTCGAACCTCAAATCTATTCTGTTTTCGGAAAACATAATTTCTACCGGCACATCCGTGACCCTGTCCTCCGGATACACTATGCTGCTTATTCTTTCCTCTTCTAACAATTTTTCTTCGTAAATTTCTTCATCTGATTTTAGGGCCTCTTCCGCCTCCCGCCTGATAATTTGTCTTATATCCTCATTTCTATTGTCGATAAAAAACCTTGAATTGGTTTTGTTTTCTAGGATATAATCCAAAATTCGGGCTACGTCCTCTTCGGAAAGACCATCATTTTCGCTCAATCTTTCCATCCTTCTTTCGTTGCCCATAAATTCATAGAAGGAATCTAGCAACCCCTGCCTGAGCGTGTTCGCCCAAGCGATTTGTTTTTCGCTGCCGGTTAGCTCCGGCAGTTCCATCTCTTTAGCTTTTTCGGCCGCTTCCGCATTTGCGATTTCTCTTTGTTCCTTCATGTGTTTTTCCCAACAATCCTCACACATTCCCTCAAATTTTCTGTCTATCTTCCATTGCCTGTCCTTCGCAGGGCCGATCACATTTACCCGGCCCTCGCAACCACAACTAAAAGTTCCGTGATACCATGCCATTTCTATTCCCCTTCCTTTCAAAATTATTCAATATTTGTTTCTCGTTCTTTTTTAATAGCGTATCTATTTTTAATTCCATTTCTTGCTTTTCCATAGTGGCTATTTCCCCGCCTATAAGATTTTTGTACTTGCCGTCCTCGAATAAATCAAGGAATACTAAACTTACAAAATCCGATGAATCTGTTGAATTGTAGTTTTTGTCTTTTAAAACCCTTTCGTCAATACTGTCATATTGACTATTTTCGTATAGCCCGATATAAAAGCTATTGTCTCCGGGGGTTCCTTTGGCGGGTTTCGTTGTTGGTCTTATCGTTGCCGTAACAACCGACACTTCTCTTCCCCTGCACTGTAAATGAATTAATAGTTTTTCCCTTGTCTCGTTATTTGTAAAGTTTTTTAATAGCAGATAAAAATCATTATTTTTTATTGTGAGGTCAAAATACCCCTCTATTACGATTTTCATCTTCATTTTTTCTTCCATGCCGCTCGCCTCCTTTGATTGTTTCGGAAAAATGCAAAAAGGAACCGCCCCTGCTCCGTAGTAGAGCAGAGGTAGTTCCTCTTATTCAAAAGGGCATATCTACTTCCATTGAGTTCAAGACAATGGAAGTAACCTTTTCATTGTGGCACACATGGATAAAAATTGTGTCACTTTCGTTCTCATAAAGGTCATAATCCCTGTGTATTTTTTTGCCATCGGTGAATGCTTTTTTAAGTGCGCTGTATTCACCTGGTAACAAGATATACTCGGTGTATATCTCAGACAAATATTGCGGGTGTTTCATATATTCGTCAATACCCGCTTTTATTCCGGCCGTTAAATATCCGGCTTTTGATTGCCATCCCATATCAGGAAGAAAATCCTCTATGGTTGGCGGTGCGTTTGGATCAATGTAATCTTCCGGGGTTGCCATCGGAACCTTGTAAAATTCCACTTCAAAATCATCCGTGAGATCGGTTGCCGCATCCCTTGCCAAATCGTTCAGCAAAAGATAAAAGTCCGGCAGGAAAATTCTGATTGTCTCGTTAATCTTTCCATACATTGAAGTATGGAAAAGATGTTTCCTTTTTGTGACGGGGAACAGGTCAGCAATATACCCGTCAATCCACTCAATATCATAATCAACACATCCGGATATTCCTTCGTGTCGAAGGATTTTATACGGATTTTTTCTTTCAAAACTGTTATTGGCATCGACAAGAAGTTTTCCAAGCTCCTTGTCTTGCTGCACAATTTCAAAGAATGTGACCAAAGGAACTGAAACCCCTTTGACCGGCGCTATTGTGAGGACGTTGTCCTCGCCAACATGGATACCGAACACGCCACTTTCAAGATGTGGCTCATAATGTTCGCCCCGTTTATTTTGCTTTCTTTTCAAACTACTATATTTATATATTTTTTTCATCTCTATTCCTCCCTTTATCTTTTTTATCTAAACAACTCTGTCCTTATGTCTGTTCCGTCTTCGCCATACTCCCCGACCTCTACGCTTGTATCTAATTCTTTGGCAATTTTCTTTGCCAACTTTACTCCTTCTTTCCAGCTTGATACTTCTATAATTTCCTTTTCTTCCTCGTCATTGTAAAAGTCTACTAAATACCTTTTCATCTCGTTTCCTCCTCTTTCGTTTTATAAATTACTTGAGTTATTAGGGGACGTTTTTCCCCTTCTTCAATGTAGTATGTTTCCGTCAGTATCATGTGGCAATTCTCATCCAACTGTACGTGGTATTCCGTATGTTCCCTAGCTTCGTGCCAAACTTTTTCTATGTTGTATCCTTCCGCCTCGTACTTCCCTAAGATAAGTTGCAAATACTTCTCATCCTGCGGGATTTCCGTTTGAACATGCCCGTATCTTTTCATCTCCATTCCTCCTCTTTTCCAAGGGAGGCCTAAGCCTCCAAGCTTTCTACTATTTTCATAACTTCTTCTATTTCTGCCGATTCCCCATTGATCTCTACATCTTCAAAATTTACTTTTATATAGGGATTTTCTTTTATCGTTCTAAAAATATCTTTTGCTAATCTTAGACTGTTTTCGTAATATGTCCTTTCTTTTTCTTCTCCTGTATAGTCTAAGAACCTCACATTTCTTCCGAACCTTCTCTCAAAACTTACTCTAGGAAGCAATCTTCCTTTTGTGTCCAACCTTACAGCCGTAAAGCTATTTCCAACAGCATTGAATTTAATTTTCATTTTCATAACCCCTTTCTTTTTCCTTTATCTTGTCTTAATTATACCATCGGTGCTATATGGTGTCAAGTACATAATTGATATTTCCAAAACTATTTTAAACCCCATATCTATTGATATTACTACCTTGTAGCCTTCGTGTCGATTTGTGTCGAACTCTTTTAAAAAAAACTTTACAAAAAATAAAAAAAGGCAGGGATATTTCACCCTGCCCCAAATAAAACACAAATACCATTGCTGATATTATTATATCATATTTATTTACTCTTTTCTGCTTTCGGATCTGCAATAATTTCATATGCCCCCATAGCAGACACAGATACAATTATTGCATTGATTACCGTAAGTATTATCCCCTCCGGCCCGTTTCCTGCCCTTGCGTATACAAAAGACAGCCCTAGAGCTATTGCAAAAGTATACAGCCGCACATACACGTCACTAAGTTTTTCTTTTATTATCGACTTCGTGAACTGAACTATTATACCCACAGCTGCAACCAACCCCACAAAAGTAGTCAACATATCCACCGTCATAAAATTATCGTACATTATTTCACCCCCCGCAGGTTAATTTTAATCTCCTCGATATTTTTTTCTATGTTGTCCAATACCCCCAATTTGTCAGCCAATTTGTCAATAATATCCCGAAGTTGCAATTCCCGTTTTTCATTCGTTCTCAGCACATAAAAAAGGAGCACTACAAACAGTGTCGCCCATATCCCCTGATTTATTGCTAATTTTAGTACTTCCTGTGACATATCCGCACCTGCTTTCTAATCTTTTGTTTGATATATAATTTTAATGCTCCCCCCCTTCCAAGTGACACCTTGAATTATTTTGTCTTGAAAAACCATCTCCAGGACCTCCGGCTCCCTCACGGGTTCCGGCTCCTCAACTTCAATTTCGGTGATTTCAATAGCTTCTATTTCCTCCATCATTTTGACAATATCCGTCCCGTATGTAGCACTGCCTGCCCACTTGCCGCCCAACTCCTCTACTGTTTTTGCCGTCCCATGTAGATAGGCAAAATGTCGTGGGTCCGGGGTGTCCCCTTGCGGATATCCGTCTGCACCTGCGTAGAGGGCCAAGTGGCCTACCTGTGCCCGGATGCCTTGCTCCCATGTTCCAAATCGTTGATGAGCACTCGGATCATTGTTGGGCCCGCCGGCCGAAGTTTTCATGCCGCAAGGATTATGAA
>DASRMN010000066.1:0-2321 GCA_035647935.1 Clostridia bacterium
AATTCCTCATAGATTTCATCTGCAAGCCTTTCAAGCTCATAATCGTCCAGACCGGTAAGCTCTATTTCTTTCAATTCTTTTTCTCTCTCGGTTTTGCAATTATAAAGATCCATTTTCTCATTCCTTCCTTCTATTCTTGAGAGGAAATCATTCCTCGTCCTCGATTATGTCGATATTTGTTGCCCAGCTCTCTCCCTTCAGGCTGTTGATGAATTCGAGTGCTTCAGGGAGGCCTCCAATCTCTTTCGTCTTTAGCGTTGTCGTGCCATCTTCCCTTGTTTCGTCCCATATAACCACAACCATTTTCCCTTCCCCTTCCTTGATTTGAAATATATTCACGCCCGACCATTTTCTTCCGCAGATAGGTTAAAAAAAATTATGAGTGCCAAGCATCAAGAACAGCCCCAATATCATCAATCATCTATGATGTATTGAAAGGCTCTCCTAAAATGCTTTAGGCACTCATAATCTCTTAGTTCTAAAATTATTTTGCCGTTCATTATTAAACTACCCCCTTTTCCTTAGAATTTTTGAAAAACTTCATCCCCTCGCCAAAAACAAGCCTGACATAGTTTCTCAATTCCTCATTCTCCCTCTCCAGCTCTTCCTTTTTTGTCTCAAGTTGTTTTAGCTCTGCCAACAGCCTTTTTCTTTCCAGGGGAGAGAGTTTGCCTGTTTCCGTACCTTCCAGCTCCAATATGTGTTCCAGGTTAAACCGGATAGATGGTATCCCTTTCACGGGGGATATAACTCCATCGTTGACCCATCTGTCTATTGTGCCTATTGTTACCTGCCATCTATCAGCAAGGTTTTGTTTTGTTAGTAGTTTATCCATGGAATTCCCCCTTTCGATCTTTGTGTCATCTTAAGATACTTTTTTGTTAAAAAAAATTTCGTCTACCTCTTCAGCTGTTAAATCGTATCTATCTTTTATTAGCTGAATTTCTCCTTGTGTAAATTCTGCATTTTTATCGTTTATTTTAGCGGAAAATCTTTGTTGAGAAATGCCCAATGCCCTCGATAAAACTCCTCCTGTATCACCGAATAATGCCATTTTTGCCCTAAGCATGTTAGTATTCATGACTTCACCTCGCTTTTTGTATCTTATTAGGATACTTATAATATATCATGAGTCGAAATATGTTGTCAATACCTTTTGTATATTTTTTTTCAACTTTTTAAATATTTGTTGCATAGTTGTGCGCAATATATTAAAATTAAGATACTAGGGGGGATGATAAAATGAAAACAGGAAAAAGAATAAAAGAGTTAAGGGAATCGAAAAATATGACCCTAGAGGAGTTAGGGGCAATAATAGGAGTACAAAAATCTGCTGTGCAAAAATGGGAAAACGGAACAACTAAAAACTTAAAGAGATCCACCATTCAAAAACTCTCTGAAATATTTGACGTAAATCCATCTTATTTAATGGGAATGTCTAATATGAAAAATTATCCTAAAACAACAAAGGTCCCTTTGCTGGGAACAATTGCCGCAGGAACTCCAATCCTTGCCGAGCAAAATATAGAAGACTATTTCAACATAGATTCCAGAATCAAAGCTGATTTTGCACTTAAGATCAAGGGGGGCTCCATGTTAGGAGTAGGAATACATCCAGGTGACATTGTTTTCCTGAGACAGCAATGCACGCTTGAAAACGGTGAAATCGGAGCCGTATTGATAGATAACGAAGCAACCATTAAGAAGTTTTATAAGGATAACAATACGGTCATTCTTCAGGCTGAAAACGACTCTTTTAAGCCGATTATACTCACGGAAGGAAACGTAAGGGTATTAGGCAAGCTAATAGCTGTTCTAAACATAAAAGATAAATGATTAGAAAGGGGTGAGATGAGGTGAATTACAATATTACATACCGGCAAAAGGACGGTGGCTGGCAATACATAATCTCTTTCAAGGAAAATGGGAAATGGAAACAGAGATCCAAGCAGGGATTCCGGACCAAGGCCCTGGCTAAGAGGGCAGCCGACCAAAGGCTTGAAAAATTAAAAGAAGATTTTAAGATTGAATTAACAGAGGGATACGACGAAATAACTTTTAGGCAATTTACAAAGATGTTTTTATCCTCTGTTGGGCTCCACAGAGCATATAACACTGTCGAAAATTACGAAACAGCGTTTAATAGGTTTGACAGTTTAGATGATATGGTAATGGAAAAAATAAGATTTGCCCACATCCAAGACTGTATCGATGATATGGTCAGGGACGGGCTGAGCCCCAAAACGATAAAACAGTATGTTACAACCGTAAAGATTTTATTTAATGCGGCCAGCGATGCGGCGGGAAAATACCGGCTCATA
>DASRMN010000067.1:0-2865 GCA_035647935.1 Clostridia bacterium
GTGCATATGTACAACATATGGCTAATTACCCAAGCCTGGTGTCCGAGTATGATGTTAAAAAGACATCACCGCTCACCGGAAAGGCAATATCGAGGCCGGAATCTACAGGGGGACAGTCGGAGCCTTCAAAAATTATGGGACCTGTAACCGGTGGAAGCGGAGCTCCGGTGGAAGTACCTTCGGTAGGTAATTAATTATCTTAGGAAGCGCGGGGGACAGAAGAAAGCGGTGGGTAAAATATTCCCACCGCAAGACTTGGGGACGTCAACAAGACTTGGGGACGTTTCGGTTGTCTTCAAAAAGGGTGTCCCCTTCCCCGTTTCCACGCCGCCTCATGACACCCTCATGGCACCCCGTCTCCCTGACACCTCTTTAATGGTTTCGCGAGTGATTCCCATAGTATATTACAGATTAATTATTGTTCCTAAAAATACCGGGAGTTCGCTTTCCGTGTCATAGATCATATATAAAAACGGTCTGTCAAAATGTACTTCCTCAGGTTCGGTTAAATCTATTGAAGTTGTTGCCATTATAACAGCCGTCACTGCCGCAGCTTTTGTTCCGGCTTCGCTCAATTCTATGCGGGTTTTGTGCAGCACATCGTCTATATAAATATTTGCACCTTTATTTTTCAACTCATACATATTACTAAAATCGGCTTTTTCCTCGTCGAATTCATCCTTCAAACCTAATTTCATCAGGGAATCCTTCAAGCTCGTTGAATAATCATATTCGAATTTAGGTATTTTAACATTTGTTTTAACCTTTTGTTCACTGTCGATTATGCTTTTCAGTTTATCCGGTGTCAGGGATTGAACAAAATCATTTAGGTCCGTATTTGGATCCCTTGGCATCAAACCTACAAAATTATATCTTCCGCCTTGGTAGGGTTTCATTGTTCCTATAGCATCATCTGTTTCGATGAAACTGTATTCGGCACTGTTTAAATATTGCACATTTCCTGTTTTATCCTGTCCGTAAAACTTTCCTTCTTCTACTTGATATTCCACATATTGTTTTGCCCATTTGTAATCAAACAGTACACTGTTTATTAAAATCATTTGGGTGTCCGAAGTTAAATGGCTCGGCTGTATTATTTCTTGTATCATTTTGTCTGTTTTATTTGATACCCAATCATTTATTTGGGCACTGGCGGATTCTTTGTTGAGAAAGTTCATTCCGGTTATATTTGCTTGATATATTTTCTCGACTATATCCAAAAAGGTGTCTTTTACTTTTAACCCGGAATTTTTATTATACCAGATAGAATTGGCTATGTTTAATTTCTCGCCTTCCTTATCGGATTGCATGCTGTCTATCAGGTCTTTTAATTCATTATTCAGTGTATCTTTGTCGGCTCCAAAGAAATTATTAAAATTTGTTTCCGAATTTCCGGATGAGCCGTTTCCGGTCATGGCTAGAGCCGTAATTATGGACGTCGGGGATATTAAAGTATTTTTTGATTTAATATCCTCCAATTTCAGCAAGTTTAATGATGTATTCACCAGCGATGTCCTTTCGTTGTTTATTTCGGATTCGTTGATTATGTTGGTTTCGTTATTATTAATAATACTTAGGTCACTGTTTATCGGTGCGTATCCTATCAGCATTAACACGCCGAGCAACAGAGCTATTTTTTTCATTCGAGCCCAACTCCTTTCCTATTGTTCCTATTGTATTTTTCTTTTAAAGTTCGCTTAAAATGGTGCTATTGTTATAATTCATAGAATAAGGGTGCTAAAAATCATAGCTTCAGAGTCTATTCCATCTGTAATTCCATTGTTTTGTGTCCATTGTTTTGTGTAGGATTTCGTTTGTGTTTGTATTATTTTGTACGGGATTTTGTTTGTGTTTGCATTGTTTTGTACGGGATTTTGCCTGTGTCCGTATTGCTTTGCGCAGGGTTTTTATCATTTTCATCATTCCCTGTGCAATTATTACAATTATTATATACTTTTTAGACGGTCGGGGGTAGGGGTTTGTTCCGGTATTTTTATCGGAGGAAACTTTTAACGATATTTTTTCGTTATAATATCTGTAACGCCTTAATAAAAACAATGACTGATTATATGAGAGGGGGATCACGGAGAAAAAGATGAAAAAGTATTATCTGCTATAAGAGGATAGATTGTCAGTCCTATATAAGAGGATAAATTGAAAGTCTAAATATTTCAGTGGCACAGAGCCACGATTCCGGTAAAATGAGAGCCATGATTCCAGTGGCACGGAGTCACTTTGATTTTGCCTGATTGATAATTCTTGGAATCATGTATATTTGTCAAGGCCTTGCCGCTGCAGCGGTGCGTAGCAGCCTTTATAAATATACATGATTCCGATAAACTCTAAAGTGAGCAAAATCAAACGTAATTTAACTGGCTCCCTATGACCGGACAGGTGGCTCAATATGGGCCGGAATATTCAGCCAGTATTTCGTCATGATATTTATCAGGTTTTTTGCTTCTGTTTTGCATCCCCTCTAATCGGTTGTTGTATTCATCAGCATCCATATCGTAATATTTGTTTAAGGTGGGCCTGCTGATGCCTAAACTTCTTGCAATCTGTGATTTGTTGAGTCCTTTCTCTTTTAAATATTGTATATCGGTATACATTTTCCATCCTTTTTCCCTTTTCAATCTTTGGTGCCCCTTTCTGTATAATATCCTCGGATATTATACTAAGGGCTAATACTAGTTCTATCAATAGGCAATATGTTATTTTTCCGCCCATGGGGGAGAGGGGGGTGCCGGTCTGTTTATGAATAAAAACTAGTTTAATTCTACAAATAAATGGAATGAAAATTTCCAGTTATTTTGATGACTATTTACAATATCAGGCAAATCGTGTAAAATCTTATTTATCAAAATG
>DASRMN010000068.1:0-2391 GCA_035647935.1 Clostridia bacterium
GAATAATATTAATGCTTATTTACATCTATAGCTATATATGTTAAAATAATTAGGAAATTAAGGAACCTATTCTCGGTAAAATGATTCACCGACATTTACTTAGAATCAGGGGATGAAAATGGGGAGGTGAAATAATGGAACAAGAAGGTAAAAGGACAATTATAGACGCTTTTAAAACCCATGAAAATGACACAGGTTCTCAGGAAGTGCAGATTGCCTTGTTGACGGAGAGAATTAATCATTTAAATGAACATTTAAAAATTCACAAAAAAGATCATCATTCGAGAAGGGGACTTTTGAAGATGGTTGGCAGAAGAAGAAAAATGTTAAATTATCTTATGGACAAAGATATTGAAAAGTACAGGGAAGTAGTTGCAAAACTTAAGCTAAGAAAATAATAGAGGGCGGGAAACACCCTCTCTATTATTTGGGTATTTGTTTGTTCAAGCCATAAGGGCTTTTTATTTTATATTCAATCAGAATTTTTGACTCTTTGAATGGATAATAAATAACATAAAAATACCCTAGGATGAAGGGAGGATAATAATGGTTAGAATTTTTCGGAAGGAGATAGGGGAAAGAACATTAGAGGTTGAAATTGGGGAGTTGGCCCAACTTTCTGACGGTGCCTGCCTGTTAAGATATGGGGAAACTGTGGTTCTTGTAAACGCATGTTCTTCAAAATTACCAAGGGAGGGTATAGACTTTTTCCCTCTGAGCGTTGATTATGAGGAAAAAATGTATGCTGTAGGGAAAATCCCCGGGGGCTTTATTAAAAGGGAAGGCAGACCCAGTGAGAATGCTATATTAACTTCTAGGCTAATAGATCGTCCAATCAGGCCTTTATTTCCCGAAGGGTATAGAAACGAGGTGCAGGTAATTGCGACAGTGTTATCGGTAGATTTGGATTGTAGTCCTGATATTGTTGCTATGATAGGCTCATCAATAGCATTGTCTATTTCCAGTATTCCGTTTCAAGGGCCGACTGCTTCTGTAAATATAGGAATGATCGATGGACAGTATGTAATAAACCCTACAAATGAAGAGAAAGAAAAAAGCGAATTAGACCTTGTTGTTTCTGGAACAAAAGATGCTGTGATGATGATAGAAGCGGGGGCTAATGAGGTTACAGAAGCTCAAGTTTTAGGGGCGATTTTGTTTGCACACGAGGAAATTAAAACTATTGTTTCATTTATAGAAAAAATCGTTGAAGAAGTCGGAAAAGAAAAACAGGATGTTGTTTTGTTTAAGGTAGACGAAAACCTAGACGCCGAAGTAAGAGCCTATGCGACCCAAAAGATAACTGATGCGATTAGAACGAACGAAAAATTAGAAAGATCGCAAAACATTGAATCAGCTAAAGAAGAAACTCTGGAACACTTTGCGGACAAATATGGAGAAGATATTGATATAAAACAAGTTAATTTTGTGTTAGAGGCAATCTTAAAAGAAGAGACTAGGCATCTGATTTTATATGATAAAGTGAGGCCAGACAATCGAAAACATGATGAAATCAGACCTATATCAACCAAGGTATCGTTACTGCCCAAAGCCCATGGCTCGGGTTTATTCACTAGGGGTCAGACCCAGGTGTTGTCTGTGGTGACCTTAGGCGCAATAGGTGATGTTCAAATTATAGACGGTCTCGGTGAAGAAGAGTCTAAAAGGTATATGCATCATTATAATTTCCCTCCATACAGCACGGGAGAAGTCAGATTTTTAAGGGGTCCGGGCAGGCGGGAAATCGGTCATGGGGCATTAGCCGGGAGAGCATTAGAGCCGATGATACCCTCTCAGGATGAATTCCCATATACTATTCGTGTAGTGTCCGAGGTCTTATCCTCCAACGGATCTACTTCACAAGCAAGTGTGTGTGGCAGTACATTGTCGTTGTTGGATGCCGGTGTTCCCATTAAGGATATGGTTGCAGGTATTGCTATGGGGCTGGTTAAAGAAGATGACAATATAGCTATTCTATCAGACATACAGGGCATGGAAGATTTTCTGGGAGATATGGATTTTAAGGTTGCAGGAACATCTAAAGGAATAACTGCTATCCAAATGGATATTAAAATGAAAGGTATAGAAAAGACTATTTTAGAAAATGCATTAGAACAGGCAAGGGTTGGCAGGTTATATATTTTAGATAAAATGAAAGAAACAATCAGTTCACCAAGGCCGGAACTTTCACCTTATGCTCCAAGAATGTTAAGAACTAAAATACATCCGGACAAGATCAGGGAAGTTATTGGGGCAGGTGGAAAAACCATAAATAAGATTATTGATGACACGGGAGTTAAAATTGATATTGAAAATGACGGTACTATATTTATAGCCGCATTGACACAGGAAGCGGCGGAAAATGCGCTTAAAGCCATAGACGAGATAATC
>DASRMN010000069.1:0-3244 GCA_035647935.1 Clostridia bacterium
GCTACGGATTATACAGTTATTTGAAATTTGAGTTAGGGGCAGGCCCTAGGGACGGGCTTATGGTCGGTCTGGTGAAGGCAACAGGTCTGGATGTCAAATATATAAAAACGGGTATGGAATTGGTGGTTTTGGCGGTTGGATATTTACTTGGTGGGACTGTTGGAATCGGAACAATAATTTCAACTTTTAGCGGTGGTTACATGTTGGATAGAATTTTCCGATGGAAAGGCTTTAACCCAAAAGAGACCTGCCAAAGAAAACTGACTGATTATTTAGTAAGGGATAAAAAGGAAACGGTTGCGGAAGATGGCGAATAACGGGAGGTACATCGCATGAGAAGAAACAGAAAAAGGAAAAGCAGAGTTAAGGGATTGTTTTTTACTGTAGTATTGTTGCTTATTGTTTTATATACAGGCTTTTTATTAAAGGGCAAAATATTTTTCTTTTTTGATAAAATAATTGCGGGGACCATAACAGAGGGTGGAAACAATGTTATAAACGGGGATACTCCCGTTGATGGGGTTATAGATAAGAATATAGATGTTCATACGAACAACAATACAGACAATGATATGGAAAATGACGGTAATCCTGATAATCCCGAAAACAACCCGGGCAATCGGGAACAAAATAATGTGGGCGGCGGGAATAGTAGTGTCACCGGAGATGGTAAGCAACTTGTGGAGAATGTTGACGATATTTTAGTTATCGTAAACAAAAAAAGGTATTTGGAATCAAATTATAAGCCGAGTGATCTGGTGATACCTGATGTAAAATTTTCTTTCGACGGGGAGCATGAAAAGAAATACATGAGAAAGGAAGCAGCGGAAGCACTTGAAGAATTTTTTGGACAGGCCTATGAAGAAGGCATATACATATTTGCACTTTCCGGATACAGATCTTATAATACGCAAAAATGGCTCTTTGAGAATCGGGCAAACAAAGTAGGGGAGGAAGAAGCCAACAAATTGATTGCAAGACCCGGTGAGAGCGAGCATCAAACAGGACTGGCCATGGATATAACGAGCCAGAGCGTCCAATTTGATTTAAAGGAAAGGTTCGGCGAAACGGAAGAAGGTAAATGGGTAAAGGCTAATGCACACAAATTCGGTTTTATTATAAGGTATACAAGGGACAAGGAAGGTATTACAGGCTATAATTATGAACCCTGGCATATAAGATATGTAGGCAAAGGAGCAGCCGAAGAAATATATAGTAGGGACATTGTGCTCGAAGAATATCTTGATTAAGGAATGTCTATGGGCACCTATTTCTTGCGGCATTATCGGGTATACAGTTTATTGATTTAAGAGTGAATTTTTTTCGCCCCGCATACATATTTATCCAATAGGTCCAAAACATGTATGTTAGGAATAGATTTTAATATAGACAAATATACATATATGCCTTAGAGTAATGTATAGACAAGTAAAAGATAGGGGGGAGAGACTTGGCTAATAAGAAAAGGATTATAGGCATAATATGCATAGTGTGTATATTCCTAATATTTGCGTTGAAGATTTATTACCCGGAATTCAAATCATTGATAAATAAACCTACCGAGGTACGGGCGGCAGATGAGGATTTAGATACCGAGGAGCCCGATGGGGGACATAAAAAAGATGATGATATAAAGGATACCGATGAAGATAAAACAGAGCCCGACGATATCGAGGACGAGCCCGCTGATGAACAAAAAAATGATTCTTCGGGAACGGAAGAGGAGGATAAAGACAAAAACAATGAAGACAAAGGTGACGGGCCTGATGAAAAAATAGAGAATCCAAACAGGGAGTTCAGAGCAGCTTGGATATCCACCGTATATAATTTAGACTGGCCGTCAAAAAAGGGATTGAGTTCGGCACAACAGAAACAAGAATTTACATATTTATTAGACAAATTAAAAGAGGCCGGATTAAATTCGGTGGTAGTACAGATAAAGCCCAGTGCGGACAGCTTTTATCCTTCCGAATATGCTCCATGGTCTGAGTATTTAACCGGAGTACAGGGGCAAAGTCCCGGATATAACCCACTGACTTTTATGATAGAGGAAACTCATAAAAGAGGTTTGGAATTCCATGCCTGGTTTAACCCTTATAGAATAAGTGTAAAGGATAGTATGGAAGAACTGGCCGGAGAACATCCTGCCAGAAAAAACCCTGATTGGGTAGTAAACTATGGAAATAAATTATATTACAATCCGGGTATTCCCCAAGTTAGACAGTTTGTAATAGATAGTATATTAGAGGTTGTAAGAAATTATAATATAGACGGGGTTCATCTGGATGATTATTTTTATCCATATCCTGAGAAAGGCATAGATTTTCCGGACGATGAGTTATATAGGGCAAACAAGAGATTTGACAAAGAAACAAAGGGACAATGGAGAAGGGGCAATATCAACGATTTTATAAAGGATCTATACAGTTCCATTAAAAAAGAAAAAACAAGCATTAAATTTGGAGTAAGTCCGTTTGGTATATGGCGCAACAAAAATGATGATCCTAAAGGTTCAAACACTCAAGGCGGGATTACAAGTTATGACAGTCTATATGCCGATACCAAGTGTTGGGTGGAAAACGAGTGGTTAGATTATATAGCACCTCAAATATATTGGTATTTTGGTTATGACAAGGCAGATTATGAGGGGCTTGTTGACTGGTGGGCAGATATAGTAGAGGGTTATAAGACCCATCTGTATATTGGGCATGCAGCATATAAGCTGGAAGCAGGTAGTACACCTTGGGGCAACCCCTTAGAAATTATAAATCAGGTAAAATATAATAGAGCTATTCCGCAAGTAAAAGGGAGTATATTTTTCAGGGCAAAATCTATTGTGGATAATCCTTTGGGTTTGGCGGATAAGCTCAAAAACGATATTTACAAAGAAAAAGCTAAAACCCCATAGGCAGGGACTCATTTTATCCAAAATAATTACAACGAAAGAATTAGGGAAGGAAAGGCCCCTTAATCATTGCTATGGAAAACCATATTCTGTCATCCTATGGTATCTGAGACGGACAGAATAAGTTTGACCCGCGAAGGATCTGTGTTTAGAAACAATGTTTTTTCCTGTTGTGGTTCAGGATAATATCAACGAAAAAAATCGGGGGGATTGAATGAATAAAAATATACCAATTATTTTTGAAGATAACCACCTGCTGGTGGTTGAAAAGCCCCCAAATGTTTTATCCCAAGGAGACAAAACGGGCGATTCCGATATGTTAACGCTGCTGAAAAAAGA
>DASRMN010000070.1:0-2255 GCA_035647935.1 Clostridia bacterium
ACTATATGGTTGGTTTGTATGGTATAATTATATTTACTAATAATACCAAGAGGGGGTAAACTATAATTGAAAATTTACATAAGTGCGGATATTGAAGGGGTAGCGGGAATAGCAGCTTGGGAAGAGGCAAGAAAATCTTCACCTAGTTATCCGTATTTTGCGGAACAGATGACCAAAGAAGTAGCGGCAGCCTGTGAGGGAGCCACTATGGCGGGAGCCACAGACATTATAGTAAAAGATGCACATGCTACGGCAATGAATATAAATCCGTCCAAGTTACCTGAAAATGTAAAAATAATCAGAGGGTGGAGCGGTCATCCCTACAAAATGATACAGTGTATAGATGAAAGCTTTGATGCGATAATATTCGTAGGATACCATTCCTATGGCGGTTCGGACAAAAATCCTTTAGCCCATACTATTAGCAGTTCTATAATTGATTATATGAAATTAAACGGTGAATATCTGAGTGAATTTTTATTACATTCATATCTAGCTATGTATTTAGGAATACCCGTTGCTTTTTTGAGCGGTGATCGAGGAATATGCGAAGAAGCAAAAAAATTTAATGAAAACATTGTCACAGCGGTTACCAACGAAGGCATAGGTGCCGCATCCATAAGCATTCATCCTGATAAGGCTGTAAAGTTAATAAGAAAAGGTGTAGGACAGGCCCTTAAAGGAGATTTGAACAAAAACAAGACGAAGTTGCCCAAGGAGTTTGTCCTAGAAATAGGCTACAAATGTCATGGGAATGCCTATAGAAATTCATTTTATCCCGGGGCTACCCGAAATTCACCGAAAAGTATATTATTTAAAACAGACGACTATTTTGAAATAATGAGGGCTACATCGTTTGTGGTATAAACAAGGGTAATTTTATAGAATCCATGGGCTTATCTGACGAAATTTGCATTACAGGGTCATTGAAATCATATACATTTTATCATTGCTATAAAAGTCCCGCATTTTTGTTATCCCAAGACGGACAGAATAAACCTTACTAATTTGTCATCCCGAGATGGACAGAATAGGACTTACTAATTTGTCATCCCGAGACGGACAGAATAAGCCTTACTAATTTGTCATCCCGAGACGGACAGAATAAATCCAGCCTACGAGGGATCTTGTATTTAAGGATTGCACCTTCATTTGAAGTAATAATTATTACACAGTCCGGTATTTAGTTTACATTAATTACTTATGTCTATCCCTCCGAACATTGCAAGACATTTTATGTTCAATACAGGTCCATCTTCAGGCGCATCAATTGGTGCGCTTGTTTTATTGTCCCATCCGCCAAATATCGGTGTGCCTTTTACAATCACCTTCCATTGATTAGGTACCCTTACTTCAATACCCCCGAATGCGACAGTCAGATTTAATAGCGTTCCTTCTTCTGCTAAACGGGCATCCCTCAAGTCTAATTCGATGCCACCAAATATAGCAGCAATATCCCCGCCCTTGAAGTTTTTAGAGATATTTTTATCTTTCAATCCGGAGAAAATAACAAAATGGTTGAGGATATCATCGTTATTTTCCGGTATTCTATCTATTGTTTTTCCAAATGCGATAAACAGTCCTATAACAATCAATAGAATAGGCCAAAAAAACTTTTCAGTACCACCCGGAATTAAACTTAAATTGCCGAGGGTAAAAAATATCCCAATCAGGATCAGAGTAACACCTGTTATTAAGGAGTATCCCCTAGAAAAAAGTTGGCTGACTCCTATTAGAATCAAAATTACCGGCCAATAAACTTCTATTAAAGTAATAAATTGTATGATTTCCAGTCTGTCCAGCAAAAATCCAACGCCTAATACTACCAACAATAAACCAACAAAGGTACGTCCACGCATATTTTTTACCTCCTTTATCCATATTTGTTTTCAGTATATAGCGGCATTTGTTTCCGGTCAATAGGTTATTTGCGGTTAGCTTCATGGCACGGTTACTTGGTATGGTATGTTAGTTTGACGTAATGGTAAAACACATTATTTTTTGTCTAGTTTTAGGCCCGGACATTGCATTATCACATGATGGATTATATGGCTATATAGGGGATATGGGAAGGTATTTTAGCAGCTATTTTTACGTTTTATGAGAATATTATAAAATAGCCCAATGTGTCGAAACTTGCGAATTATTTATAAAGGAAATTTGTCATACCCTGTAGAAGACGTTGGATAACATATTTAATCCTTATAGGTAAGCTATCTTTATATGATAAAGATACATGTTTCAAATCCTTATAG
>DASRMN010000071.1:0-3645 GCA_035647935.1 Clostridia bacterium
TTGGTAGCAGGGGATTTAAAGATGGAAAACCCAATTTGAATAACTAGAAAAAATCATGTTATGAAAATTTTGTAAGATGATTGTGTACAAATATGAGGGAGGAAGGGCCAACCGTCCTCCTTTTATATTCGTACCTTATATATCATAATTAATCAGGAAAATTTAATTTGTTTAAAAATTTTAGATTTCAGAAAAGGGTATATTTCTGAATTCTGAAAGAATAAGAAATTTTTTAAAAAGGTGAGACTATGAGTAAAAGAGCCAGACATGAACATAAGATGTATATCAATATTTCAGACTATATGGGCCTTACTTCAAAACTAAAACATATAGCAAAGCCGGACAGTAATTCTGTAGATGACGGTGGATATAAAGTTAGAAGTCTTTATTTTGATAATTATTCAGATAAAGCAGTGGCAGAAAAGCTTTCAGGGGTCAACAGGAGAGAAAAATTCAGAATCAGGTTTTATAACGATGATCCTTCCTTTATCAGGTTGGAGAAAAAGAGTAAATTGAACAGGTTATGTTATAAAGAAGGCACAATTTTGACAAAAGAACAGTGCGAAATATTATTAAACGGCGGTTACAATGTTTTAAAAGATGAACAGAAGCCACTTCCTGTAGAATTGTATACCAAAATGCACTATCAAAATTTACGGCCAAGAACAATTGTGGATTATAAAAGGGAAGCATATGTTTATCCTACCGGCAATGTACGCATCACCTTTGACAAAAGTATCAGAACGTCGAACAATATCTATGGTTTTTTTAATCCGGAACTCGTAACTATCCCTGCAACCAATGCGATTATTCTTGAAATTAAATATGATGGTTTTGTCCCGGAAATCATACGCCAGATACTTAGAATGGATAGTAGAAACGAAACTGAGTTTTCCAAATATGTGGTTTCAAGGCTTGTATAAAAATAAAAGGGGTGTTTATTATGTTAGATCAATTATTTGACCTTACTTTTCTAAATAAGGCAGCTTCATTTTCAATTCTTGATATCTTGATAGCCTTGTCCATATCATTTGTTATAGGATTGTTTATTTTTATGGTATATAAGAAAACTTACACAGGCGTGATGTATTCATCCTCCTTCGGTATCTCCCTGATTGCAATGGATTTGATTACTACACTCGTTATTCTTGCCGTATCTTCAAATTTGATTACATCCCTAGGAATGGTCGGAGCCCTGTCTATTGTCCGTTTTAGAACGGTTGTAAAGGATCCTCTTGACCTTGTGTATCTCTTTTGGTCGATTACAATGGGAATAATTGTCGGCGCAGGTTTAATTCCCCTTGCTGTTATGGGCTCGGTAGTCATCGGAATTATATTATTTGTATTTGTAAATAGGAAAGTTACAGATACACCTTATGTGGTGGTTATAAATTGTGACAACGAAAATGCCGAAACAGAGTCCATGACTATGCTTCAGGAGAACACTAAGAAACATTTGGTTAAATCGAAAAACATATCAAAAAACGGCATTGAACTTACTGTTGAGGTTCGATTAAAAGATTCTTCGGTTGAATTTCTAAATAAATTATTAAATATCGGCGGAGTACTGAATGCAGTTTTGGTCAGTTATAACGGAGATTACTATATGTAGCGAACAAAAGTTATTAAGGGGCGAAGGCAATGATAAAGAGCAAGTATTTGACTAAAATTACAATTATATTTGTATGCTTGTCACTGTTCACCTGTGCAGGGATTGTTTATATGGCCGGTAACAATACCAAAACAAAAATTTTAGATTATGAAAATAAACTGTTCGGGGATAATATACTTTCAATTGATATTCGGGTAGAGGAAGAGGATTGGCAAAGCGTGCTTGACAATGCCATGGCCAAAGAATATATATCAGGGGATCTTGTTATTAACGGTGTTACATTTAGTGCTGTCGGTATACGGACTAAAGGTAATTCCAGCTTAACCCAGGTTGCCAGGATGGAGGACAGTGATCGTTATAGTCTACAATTTAAGTTCAATTATTATGTTAAGGGTCAGACTTGTTATGGACTGGATTCTTTTTGTATAAATAATCTGGTCAGTGATTCGACCTACATGAAGGACTATATAGCATATGATATTATGAAATATGTTGGGGTGGATACTCCGCTGACAAATTATGCCAACGTAACGGTTAACGGTGAAGACTTTGGCTTTTATCTTGCGTTGGAACGATATGATAAATCATTCCTTGACAGAGTTTATAATACCTCCGCGGGGCAGCTCTATAATGTTAAAATTGCTATGGGCCAGCGAGAGAATTTTATGCAAAATAATCCCGAGCAAAACGAAGATATTCATAACAATCAAATAAATCAACGTAATCAGTTTAATATACAGCCGGGTGACCGGGAAGGAATACAGCGAAACAACCGAAACGCTGATATGGGTGGTAGATTTCCGACAGATGGAATGGATGATACGGGCGCCGGGGATGAAACAGAGAACGGCAGAGGCGGTATGGGCGATAGATTTCCAATGGGCGGAATAGACGATATGGGCCCCGGGGATGAAATAGGGGGCGGTAGAGGCGGTATGGGCGAAAGATTCCCAATGGATGGAATAGATGGTATGGGCCCCGGGGATGAAATAGAGGGTGGCAGAGGCGGTATGGGCGGTAGAGGAATTATGGGTGACAGAGGAGGCGGGAGTTTACTTTATACTGATGACAATATCAGCAGTTATAGCGCTATATTTAATAATGCGGTGTTCGGTAAAAATTCCGACAAAGATAAACAACGCGTTATTACAGCCTTAAAAAATCTAAATAAAGGTGAAAATCTGGAAAAATATTTTAATGTGGATAAAATTCTGCGTTATTTTGCCGCACATACTGTAGTGGTTAATTTAGACAGTTATTCATCTAACATGGCACAAAATTATTATATTTATGAAAATGACGGGCAAATTACAATACTACCATGGGATTACAATCTTTCGTTTGGCGGATTTCAGGGTGGCAGCACCACCGATGTTGTAAACTTTCCTATCGACACACCGGTCAGTGGTGTCAGCATGGAGGATCGCCCCCTGTTGAATAAATTGCTTGAGATAGATGAGTATAAACAAAGATATCATGAATATTTACAAGAAATTGTGGACGGATATTTTATGAGCGGTGTTTTTGAAGAAACCGTATTGGCTTTAGATACAAGGATTAACAACTATGTGAAGAATGATGTTACATCATTTACAACATATGAAAAATATGAATCATCTTTACCGATGTTTATTGAACTTGGAAATCTCAGAGCGGAAAGTATTAACGGACAGCTTGATGGAACTATCCCATCGACTACAGAAAATCAAAGGGCCGACAAAGATTCATTAATAGACGCTTCACATATCAATACATCTGATTTAAGAGGTATGATGGGCGGGGATGGATTCGGTGGCCGCGGTGGCGGCGGGCAGGGTTTTATGCCCAGAGGTGGAATCGGTGCCCCCGGGGAGCAGAATGATTTACCCCCTGATCAGGAAGGATTTTTAAACAGGCAAGGCGATCTTCCTGACAATCGGCGTAATTTTCCCGGAAATCGAGGGGATTTTTCCGGGAATCGGGGTATTGCTACTACATTGAATAAAACATATATAGTTATGATTGCTCTTTCCCTATTGTTGCTTGCCGGGGCA
>DASRMN010000072.1:0-2000 GCA_035647935.1 Clostridia bacterium
CAATAATAGTAATATTTACATTTTTGATAGGCATAGTTGCTCCCGTTGTTTTTGCAGATGAGGATCCCGGAGGGGAAATCCCCAAATTAGAATGGAACATTAGTGGTTATCCATCACCAGAGAAGAGTTCCGCATGGTTTGCCGAGGAAGCCTTTTACCATGAAAGAAGACGTGAATTACGTTATGATGAGGATATTTATTATGATACAGAAGATACCTACGGGAAAGAAAGACAATTTTTGACGGTGACCTTTTTTGTTGATGATGTTGATGATAATGAAGTCGAACTTGAATTTGCAGGAATAAGCGATTTAATTAGCGGTGTACATGTACATGGCGGTAGTAGCGGTGTTTCCATGGTGGATATAAATTTTCTGAACGATATAGATAATATGGAAACAGACTCCGATGATTCAGAAAACCCTGAAACCGATCCAAGACAGGATTTTATAGATAAATATATTTTCATAGAAAACACTACCAACAAAAATGAAGCAACCTTATATATACCTGTTAAACCTTTGATGCCAAACGTGACCTATAGCGTAACGTTAGGTCCGAACATTGTGTTTGTTAAGGACAGTAATAAGGAAGGGAATGGAGGGTTTACCTGGAAATTTAACACTATGGCGGTGCCTTCCGTATCGGAAAGAAGTGTAATAGTACAATCTGTGGTGGAAAATTATGATGTAACCGAACCTATAATTATTTTCGGCAAATTTTTTGATTCGCATGTAGAAGTATTTTTTAACGGTATAAATGCATATAGAACCAGGGTTTATGAGGATGAGCAAAAAAGGTATAGTACAAAAAGGGAAGACAATGTACATTACGATGAAGAAGATGAGGATAACGAAGGTAACAATGACATAGAACAATATCTGGAGGTATATTTGCCTAGGGGAAGAAACAGACTGGAACCTGGTTTATATAACATTACCATAAGAAACAGCCGTAACCATAGTGTGGAGTTATACGGGGTTTTAAGCGTGATACCCAAGGCGAGGAGAAAAATTCCGACAGAAGAAGACAAATATAGCACCAAAACACCATATGGATTTGTCAGGGGAAGCAGTAGAGTTGAATTGATAAGACTGGATCATAAAGAACCTGTAAAAGAAGAAATTTTAAGAAAGCAGTTATCGCAATATATTTTAAAGTCCCCGATTGTGGAGACTAGCGGCAGCGATTATTATACATACATATATTCATTAGAAATTCCATATACAAATGGGATAACAAATAGACTGAAGGTTTTAAGATATGATGAGTTTACGAGGCGATGGGTTGAAGAAAGTTGCTATATTAACAATATTGACCGGAAAGCCGTAGTGATAACTCCTAATGGAGGAGCCTTTGTAGTGGTTGAGCCGAGATATTAGATTTGTCATTGCTGTGAAAGCCCATATTTTTGTCATCCTGAAACGGACAGTATAAGTTTGACCCGTGAAGGATCTATATTTTAAAATAATGCTCTTGTTTATTGTGGCATGGGTAACATGTGTGAATTCTGAGACGGTAGTATGAATTTGATCCACGGGGAATCCGTTTCCTTTTATCCCATGTGATATAATTAGTTTAGAAATTATATTTGAAATGAGGTGTAAAAATTGAATTATATTAAGGAAGATGCCATAAAAATAATAAAAAATCTTCCTGAGGAAGCTACTTGGGACGATATAATTTATCAATTCTATGTAAAAAAGAAAATAACAGATTCATTAAGGGTAGCTGAGGAGGGCAAAATCCTAACTCATGATGATGTGAAGAAAAGGGTTATGAAAAAATGAAAATCAGATGGACTGAATCAGCAGTTGAGGATTTAGAAAATATTAAAAACTATATATCTAAGGATTCTGAATATTACGGTTTAATCATGATAGGAAGGATTTTAGGTGCTGTTGAAAAACTTTCGAGGTTTCCTGATGTCGGCAGGGTAATTCCGGAAATGAGAGATGCAAACATTAGGGAGATATTGTTTCATAATTATCGTATTATTT
>DASRMN010000073.1:0-3830 GCA_035647935.1 Clostridia bacterium
ACAAACGGAACCTCACCTTCACCATATACGGTAGCCGATGAACTGAACACAAACCGCTTTATTCCATATCTTTGACAGATTCGGCAAAGTGTCATGGTGCTGACAGTATTATTATAATAATAGTCCAAGGGTTTCTCCACCGATTCGCCCACTGCTTTTAATCCCGCAAAATGGACAATACCGTCAATATCATGATTGGAAAAGACGGTATCAACCGCTTTTTCATCAGTCACATCTATCTGATAAAAAGTAACTTCCTTTTCTGTTATCCGTTCGATTCGATCTATAGTTTCGGCTTTGCTGTTGCACAGATTATCGGCGATAATCACCGTATGCCCCGCCTCCAACAAGGCTACACAGGTATGCGAGCCTATATATCCGGCACCGCCGGTTACAAGTATATTCATAACAAGCCATCATCCTTTCATAGGTATATATAAATAATACCTCTTTAGCAAATAATTGACAAGAGCCAAAGGCCGGGCTCGGTTTTCTTTGATTTGTTTCTATGTGAAGTTTTTATCTTTGAGGGGGCTTTATTCGTGAATATAATGACACTGTTTATATATAAACTTTCAAATATTAAGAAGTAAAGATCATCACTGTGATTTTACAAACTTGGAATGGGCTTCCTATATTTCCCATGATTCTGGGATAAGATGCCCATCTCCACGGTTCTTTAACCTAAAAATGGGATGAGATACTATCATTACGGCTTTTTCTAACCACTAACAAAAAAGGAACCAACCCTAAAAAGTTGGTTCCCGTGACTTGATATTTTTAATGATAGAACAGAATATCTATCCCTATTTCCTATCTATAACCTCTGCCTATGTCCTTTAATATATGTCCTCTAAAATATATACCCTTTAATCCACAACATTGAGAATAAATCGCATCAATATGGATGCCACCTGTGCTCGGGTAGCATTTCCCTGGGGAACAAGCGTTGTTGCAGTCATCCCGGTGATCAATTTCTCGCCTACCGCCCACTCCATGCCGGCCAGAGCCCAATCGGAAACATCATCAACATCGATATAGGCCTCCAGGTTATCGATTTCTGATACATCATAGCCTTTAAACTCGGCATAACGGTACAAAATTGCCGCCATCTGTTCTCGGGTTATATTATCATTAGGACCAAAAAGACCTTCGCCATAGCCTGAGACAATCCCATTAGTATTTGCCCATAAAACTGCATCTGCATACCAGGCATCATCTGCAACATCTGTAAAAATATTGGCAGAATTAACTATAGGATTCCCGTCCATACGCCATAATACTGTAACCAGCATGGCCCGGCTCATAGGTGTATCAGGTTCAAAGGTGGTGTCGCCGCCGCCGCTGCTACCACCACCACCACCACCGGTACTAATTGCTTTGTAGGTAACCTCTATCGTTGTCAACACACTCCTAGGCAATCAAAACAACTGAGTCACCAAATCATTTCTTAACCCTATCTTTTCTGCGCGGAATCGCATTTCCCGGGGCCCCCTTTTAATCCCAGGTAACTGATTTTCCCAAATTCGGTTTTGATTTTAGAATTTCATCCTAAACGCATCATCTTTCGTAAAAACAAAAATCCTTCTATTGTTTTACGTGAATTTGTTTTTTCAAACCCTCTTCCAACATTCATTAAAGATTTCCCATATAGTTTTTACCCTCTGCCGCTGTCAAGCACATTGCTAAACCTGAAAATTGAAATTTGTACGAGGTGCCCTGTAGTCCCTCGATATAGGGGATTTTAAATCCTTACGTATGATTAGTTCAAATTTTTTCACCTCTTTCTTCCTTTTACTGCTTGTCCTACATTATCGGAATAATTCCAACTATATTTAATCCTAAATATTTTTCTGCGTCTTCCGGAG
Organism: Clostridia bacterium; assembly: GCA_035647935.1. Classification (GTDB taxonomy): domain Bacteria; phylum Bacillota; class Clostridia; order Peptostreptococcales; family Natronincolaceae; genus JAAZJW01. The sequence goes on from DASRMN010000073.1 coordinate 1,869, forward strand.
TTTTAATTGTATTGTCTAAATACTCCAATAAAAATACAACAAAGATGCTTGTCATTATGCCGAGCACACCTGCAATTGCCATATTGAGTTCGAGCCTGGGCTTTATAGGCAGCCTGGGCACTATAGCATCATCAAGTATCTGTACATAATCAACTTTCATGATGTTCACCACCTTAAATCTAAAGACCTCCGCCATCTTGTTAGCTATATCAGCTGCCCGTTCCGGATTTGTATCAGTCACACTTATTGTAATAAATTCCGTGCCTTCTACTAATTTCACCAATGTTTTCTCCTTCAGCTGCTGTGTAGTAAGATTTAACTTCAATTGGAAAATGACGTTCTCCAGTACCCCCCTGCTCTTTATGATTTCTCCGTATGTCTTTGCCAATCTTTGATTTAGGTTTAGGTCTTCTATCTGCAATCGATTGCCGTCTAAATAACTAGACGGTTTCCCGACAATTATAGTAGCAGATGCCCTATATACCGGTTCTAAAACAAAAAGGCTGATAACTCCACCGGCACCAACCGCTAATATTGTTACAAGTACGATAAACCACAACCGTTTTCGGATTATATGCATTATTTCTTTCAGGTCTAATTCCGCTTCCCTAGATTCCATCCCTTTGATCGTCCTCCCTTTTTGTTTTTTTCGCTAATATATGTAAAAATTAAGTCCTATAATAATGTATCCTCCACCCATTTCCCCCCAGTCTCTTTTTTATAATCATCCCTTATACGACCTTTTGTGTATTTACAATTATAGCACCGCGATTTCATCTTTTATAGCAAAAGCGTACAACAAATTCCCTAAAATTTCCTATTATTATGGCAATTTATTCCTACAGAAAAAGCACACAAGATGTGTTATATTGCCTAATGCTCCATATTATGCTAACGGATTTTGAAAATAAAATAAAAAAACCTGTTTTTAATCTGGATTGTAATAATTCTTTTTTGACAAAAAAACAGATTAAACCGTTTTATATTTACTCAATTTAATCTGTTTTGCGAATTTATAAAGGTTAACAAAATTATCGAGATAGATGTTGATTAGATAGCAATACTTGAAAAAATTTATAAAATCATAACGAACCGGAAATTTATAGAAGTTGAACTGATGATTATGTATATCCCTTTATATATTATGAGAACCTCGCCGGGACCAGGTATTAGAGAAAAACAAATGATTTCAAAATATTAATTTTAAGAGAAGTATTTTAAAAAATATGATACAATTAAACTAAATCCCGTTAATTTTTAAACCCGCAGATTGAACCGATACTGTGCTTATCGAAAAATTTGATTTGTAAAATTATGAACCGGGCAGATGTGAACCGGACAAGGTTCATACACTAAATCAAGAAAAATCGAGGGGCTTGATTTATAAAACGATAACCTTGAAGAATGAATATTAACGGAACAAGCCTTATCTGCTGAATCAAAGAATTTGATTTATAAAATGACGAATCCGATGGATGTGAACGAAACAAGCTTTATCTACCAAATCAAGAGATTTGATTTATAAAACGGTGAACCCGGCAGATGTGAACAGGATAAGGCTAGGCCCATCTGCTGAATCAAGAGATTTAATTTATAAAACAATGAACCCGGCGGATGTAAACAGAACAAGCTTCATCTGCTAAATCAAAAGATTTAATTTATAAAATAGCGGATTTATATCTCACAAATCATATCCGCTTCTTTGATAGAAATCAAAGGATTTGATTTATAAAACGGCAAATCCGATGAATGTGAATAGGCAAGATTTATCCACTAAATCAAAAAAATATTAAATGAATTTTATGTTTTATACGATAAATGCAGCGAAGAGAATAATACTGAAAAGGTAGGTGAAAGGGTTGACCTATCAAGATAAAAAGAAATTTATAATTGATATTCTGTACATCATAACTATTATAGGAATTTTATATTTTGTATTCAAATATCTGTTGTCTTGGATTA
>DASRMN010000074.1:0-2417 GCA_035647935.1 Clostridia bacterium
CTTTTTAAATTTACCATCAGCGCAAAAACTATTGTGCCATAAGCGACGAAACTTCTAAAATACTCCCCAAGAGCGGGATTCTTGAATATATTTTGGCCCGCCAAGGGTGACACAATAAATAATGTATGAAACAAAAGGACACCTATAAAAACATTCTTCATATTTGCTTTTTTAAAGGTAGCACCTCCCGCCAACAAGGCTGCTGCCGCAAATATGTCCAAATTAAGATGACCTGTGTATACATTTAAAATACCTAAATTTTGTATAAACATAATTTGAGCCAAAGAAGCTAATACAGTGGATAATATTATCGCCATTTTCCTAACCTTATCCACATTAATGCCCACCTTTTCAGCTAAGTGCATATTTTCACCTACTGCATTCATATGGTAACCAAGCTTGGACCTGATAATTAAATCCGCTAATATGGCTAACAAAACAACAATTATTATAGGCACTAGAGAAACAACCCCATCCCCAATCCTTATCGGCAACAAACCCTTAAATAAATTTTTATACTCCCCAATATCAAGCATACTTTTTACACCTATCCCCCTGATAAGCAGAATATCCTTATTAAAAGGTTTTATTACAGTCCCGTATCCCACCATAAATACCAATTGATATAGGCTTGTCCCCAAAAAACCTATTACCATGCTGACTATCATCTCTTTCCCTTTAGCTTTATTAAGTAAATTACCAACAATATTGCCAAAAATAACAGATAGCATTATACATAAAAATATTGCCGCAATAAATCCCCATTTAGGAATAATACCGACATCTATCACAATCAACATAGCTATTTGTGCCACTATTGCCCCAATCGTAATGGAAAAATTAATCCCCATGCCCGCCATAATAGGAAAAATGAGAGCCAGTAAAAATATGGAATTTCTGATAAATCTAACATATAATTCACCCAATATAAAGTTAAGACCCACCCTAGCGGCTATAATTGACAAAACGGACAAAATTAGAAAAAATATTATAACATAATAATCCCTGCATTTTTTCATTTATTTTTCACCCCATCATATAGGAATGCGTATAATATAATTCCGTTAGTTACTATCATTCTTATGATTTCGGATATTTCCGGTATCAGCAATGCATTAGCCACCGGCACTGAAAGTAGGAAGGTGGTTTGGTAAAGATACGCCCCTAACATGGCCTGAAATACAGTTGCTCTATTTTTGCCGGCTCCCCCGATTAATATGGCCGAAATTGCGGGAAAAGTCATCATATAGGGTCCATCATATAAGTGAACAAAACCATAACTTTGGGAATACACAATAATACCTATAGCTGCCAAAATATTTGAGAATATTATAGCTATTGTCCTGTATTTGTTAATGTCAATTCCGGATAGTTTTACAAATGTTTCGTCTTCTGAGATTGCGCCCATAGCTATACCCATTCTGGTTTTTTGAAACAAATGTATTATAAAACATAGAACTAAAAAAAATAATATTAAACCAAATGGAATAACTAAATTCCCAATGTCGATTTTTAAGAAATTATTTAAAATTCCGCCAAAATAATTATCTAGATTAATTTTAGGCCTCAATCCCCGTCCCCCTACAGGATAGAGCATTTGCCTATTTTTAAAGGGAGCTAAGACCCAGAAAAAACTCATTATTGGTATAAATGAAAACCCTGCAAATACACCAATAATCTCCTCGTTTCCCTTTAATCTATTCAGTATAATTGAGTATACATAACCGAATAATATAGATACTAAACCACCCACCAATATAGAGGTGACAAGACCTAACCAGCCTGCCAGTCTGAATTCTATAGCAATGCACATACCGATCAGTCCTGCTGTTATTCCTATAGGAAGTCCGAAATTCCTTCCTACCCCCGCATTTATCATGGGTAATAAGGATATTACTAATACCCCATTCATAACCCATTTTATCAGGGATTCGTTTAACATTTTTATATAGGATATGCCGACAAATCTCAGACATATTGTTAAAAGAATTAGATAAGATATTATAATCAATTGAGGTGTTTCTATTTTAAGTCTCTTCACTCCATATCTAAACCCCTTCCGGATAAAGCCAAATTGAAAGCTCCGGGTTCAAAATTATCATTAAATATTTTAAAAACCCGATTTTCATACATTACAGCAATACGATCGCAAACCCTCCTGAGTTCGGATACCTCCCCGGAAAAAATTATTATTGTAGTGTTTTTTTCTCTGTTTAATTTTAATAGTATGTCTAAAATAATTTCCTTTGAAAAAATATCAATACCCCTGGTAGGTTCACCTATAAAAAGCACATCCGGCTCTACCGTTATGGCCCTGCCAATGCATACTTTTTGCTGATTTCCGCCACTTAATTCTCTCATTTTTTGATATATGCTGTTGGCCTTTATATTCAATCCATCAACCATATTATTTGAAT
>DASRMN010000075.1:0-2691 GCA_035647935.1 Clostridia bacterium
GTACTATATTATGTTTTAGAAAAATTGATTGCAAAACAGTTTGAAGTTCTTGAATGAGCAAAGAATTAAGAGAAAATAAAAACCATAAGGACAGAGCCATTGGTCAGTCTTTTTTGACCAAGGGTCCTGTCCCTGTGGTTCTTTAGATAATCGGCGTTGAGAAGAATATACCGGAGTTTGTAAAGGTACTGTATAGATATTTTCATAAGGATGAATGAATCGGAAAAACGCAGGAAAGAATCTATTGTATAGTTTCTTTCCTGCGTTTTCTTAATTAAACTTAGATATTTTAAGGAGAATTGCATATTGATGACGGAAATCAAACCTGACTTCACTAATTTAAACTTGGATCAAGTTTTTTCTATGTCCCAATTTTTTGCGTTTTCTTCAATTTTGAATTCTAATAATTTCTTAAGCGTACAGGAACTTTTTTCAAATAAGTAAGGGTCAAATTCTCTTCCCGCCATTTTTTCCATGACGTCCATTGCATTTTTCATTTTGAAGGTTCTGTATACCCTAGGTCGTGTAATGGCATCAAATACATCCGCTATTCTTATAATCCTGCTTAAAACGGGAATGTTTTTACCCGAAATCCCATCCGGGTATCCGGAACCATCCCAATTTTCATGGTGGTGCCTTAGAATTAGTGAACTGTTGATATTTTCGTTGCTTTGTTTTTTGCTGTTCAAGTATATTTTTTGAGAGTAAATGGCATGTTTCTTCATTGTTTGCCATTCTATATGTGTCAGCTTTTCCTGTTTGTTTAAAATAGATTTCGGTATTTTAGTTTTTCCTATGTCATGATACAGGGATAATTCACGCAGAGAATACCTTTCTGTTGCAGATAGCCCAATATCTTCTCCTATTTTTTCTGATGTGTATGCAACACCTGAAGAATGCAAAAGAATTTCCAAATAAGAGCCATATACTGCTATAACATTATGATTGTCCAAAAAGACCCTGCTTTGCACATTTAATGACATCATATATCACCTCATTAATTTTAAATGGTGACCTTCCAAGTTTCTTCTATTTAATTGGTATTCATACATAATTATACATTCAACCGGCTATACAGTCTAATTGAAAATATTGATACTAATGTGTGTTGTCATAGATGATTGTAATTAACAATTGTTATCGGGGGTATCACGAATCAAAATAAAATGATATAATATTGCAATTAAGTATTAAAATATATCATCATAGATTAAAGATAGGGGATATTGAAATGTATTCAAAAAATCTTAGCGATACAAACTTTATATTTGATAACTGTGATACGGTAGAACTGGCAAAAACGTTCGGTACACCGCTGTATGTTATATCAGAAGACAGAATTAGAAATAAATGCAGGGATATAAAAGAGAATTTTTTAAACAAATATTCGAATACAAGGGCCGCGTACGCAAGCAAGGCTTTTACTACTATGGCCGTGTGCAAAATCATCGAAAGCGAAGACCTAGGACTCGATGTTGTTTCAGGCGGGGAATTATATACTGCCATAAAGGCGGACTTTCCTATGGAAAGGATAATATTCCACGGAAATAATAAATCCTATGAAGAAATAACCCTAGGCGTAACGCACGATATCGGAACCTTTGTGGTGGATAACATATATGAATTCGAATTGCTGGAAGAGATAGCGACAGAACAAAACAAAAAGGTAAAAATACTGTTCAGGATTACCCCGGGGGTAGAAGGAAGTGCCCATAAATATATCAATACAGGGCAGGAGGATTCTAAATTCGGTATTCCCCTGGATGAAAAAATTATTGAATATGTAGTTAAAAGAGCTATGGACTCATCTAATATAATTTTAAAAGGATTTCATTTTCATATAGGTTCCCAACTGTTTGAAAGTAGTTTAAATATAATGGCTGTAAATGTTACAGTCGGCCTAATGAAAAAACTAAAGGAGAAATTCGGTTTTATTACGGAAGAATTAAATATCGGCGGGGGATTTGGTGTTCGTTATACCGATGAGGATGATGAAACAAAACCTATATCATTTCATATCGACCCTGTTATGAAGGCCGTGGAGGATGAATGCAACAGAGCGGGTTTGGATATGCCTGCAATTATTATAGAACCCGGCAGATGGATAGTGAGTGAGGCAGGTATTACCTTATACACTCTCGGGGCGATCAAGGAAATACCGAATGTACGAACATATATCAGTGTAGACGGAGGGCTTCCCGACAACCCGAGACCTGCGTTATATGAAGCAAAATATGAAGCGATAGTGGCCAACAAAGCTGACAAAAAACCTGAAAAGGTTGTTACGATAGCGGGAAAATGTTGTGAGTCCGGTGATATTTTAATTTGGGACTTAGAGGTTCCACAGATTGAATCCGGCGACATTCTGGCGGTTTTTAATACAGGAGCATATAATTATTCCATGTCGAGCAATTATAACAGATTGCCCAGACCTGCCGTGGTATTGATCAGTGAAGGTGATGCTAGGGTTATCGTGGAAAGGGAGAATTATGATCATTTGTTGGAAAGGGAGATAATCCCTCATCATTTAGATGAAACACAGAGCATAGACTGTGACGTAGCCCTGACCAAGCTGGAATAGTATTAATTATGTACACATGGGGAATAATTATCTGAGGAGTAAGATAGACCGTCTTGTTGCCAAATATATATGTTATAATAATTTTAGATACAGGTTATTTGATTTCAGGG
>DASRMN010000076.1:0-2485 GCA_035647935.1 Clostridia bacterium
ATCATATACTTTAGCCTTGCCCTCAACCTGATCTTCCTTAATATCTATAACATTAACCTCACCAGTATTTAGTGCATTAAGCAATGCGTCTATCTCATTTTGCGATAAAATATCAGACAACCGTTCCACCCCCTATTGGACAATGTAATCGGTAAAATATATACTGGTAATTCTGTCTGAACCGACGGCATCTGTTATTACTTTTAAAATCTCGTTTTTTAATTTCAACTGCCCCTCAGGTTCGAGTATCTCTTCGGCTTTTTTCCCAATTAAAGTTGTTATAATACAATCCCTGATTTCGGTATCTTTTTCCCCCAGTTTTCTAAAAAGTTTTTTATCCAAGGTTTCCAATTTTATAGTACCCTTAAAATAATTCCTCGTACTCCCTAAATTGGTGGAAAATTCACCAACATCATATTGATACGTTTTATAACTTACGGCGATTTCACCTTTTTGCTTGCTGTTAAAAAAATAAAATAAAGTTCCGAAAATTGCAGCGGATATTATAAAACCAATCAACATATACAATATTATTTTTCCTAAATTCATAGCCTGCCCCCCATTCTTACATTAGTCAGATTCTGAACAACTGTATGTAGATCTCAGTACCACAATGTCAACTCTTCTATTTTTTGATTTATTTTCTGCCGTATCATTAGGAGCAACGGGATGATATTCACCGTAACCTGCTATAGAAAAACGTTCCGGTGCCAAACCCAGTTCTTCAATTAAGTACCTTGTTACATTGGAGGCCCTACCCGTAGATAGTTCCCAGTTAGTAGGATATAATAAATTCGGTATGACTTTTACAGTATCCGTATGCCCCTCTATGCGAATGGATTTTTCAATAAACTCCGGATTCTGCAAAAACATAGAAATATCACTTAAAATTTCTTTTGATCTCGGTTTTAGTTCAGCCTTTCCCGAATCGAATAATACATTATCCTTAAAGCGCAAGACAAGTCCTGCACTTTCTTGAGTTACAAACACATCGGATTCAAGATCATAATTTTCCAAATATTCTTCTAGGATCCCCTGAAGCCTTGCAAAATCTTCTATTTCTTGCATTTGAATTTTGGACAGATTATCATCTGTTATATCTGTAGCAAAATCATCTGTTTCAATTAAGATTCCCGAGTCCAGTATGCCTAATGAACCTTGAAAAGACTGGATCATGGCTTGGAATTTTTGTGCATCTATAGTTGAAAAAGAAAATAATAATACAAAAAAACAAAGTAATAGAGTAGTCATGTCAGCAAAGGTGGTCATCCAAGCCGGGGCACCGGACTGGGATCCTTCCTGATTTGGTTGTTTTTTTCTTGACATTATGCTTCAACACCCTCCTGCTGTTTATATTGGAGACCTGCACGTGCTTTAGGAGGTAAAAATGCTTTCAGTTTTTCTTCAATGATTCTCGGGTTTTCACCGGCCTGTATTGACAGTAAACCTTCAACCATAATTTCTTTTCTCAGTATTTCTTCCCTGCTTTTTAGTTTGAGTTTATTAGCAATAGGTATGAATACCAAGTTAGCCAGTAAAGAACCATAAAAGGTGGTTATTAAAGCAACCGCCATGCTGGGGCCTATGGAACCGGGGTCATCTAATCTTTTAAGCATGTTTATAAGCCCTATCAGAGTACCTATCATACCGAATGCAGGGGCATATGCCCCCATAGCTTCAAATATTCCCTGTCCCTTCGCATGCCTTTCTTCTATAAAAGACAATTCTGTTTCCAGCAAATTTCTTACTAACTCCGGATCCGTTCCGTCCACAATCAGCATGGCACCTTTTTTTAAAAATTCCTCGCCAATGTCTTCCGACACTTCCTCCAGAGCTAATAAACCTTCTTTTCTTGCAATATTAGCAAGGGTATTAATTTGAACAATTATTTCGTGGGGATCCTCTTCATGACTTCTGAATGCCTTTCCCGCTATTTTAACCGCTTCCAACATACTCTTTAAAGGATACGCCACCAAGGTAGAAGCTACAGTTCCACCGAGCACAATTAAAACAGAAGCCAGATCCCAAAAATCTATTACAGATCCATCTGCTAAAATTCCTCCAACAACAAACACTATTCCCACGGCTATACCGAGTATTGTTGCTATATCCATCTCTCCACCCCATTTCCCAACATATACGATGAATCCTCATACATGACAAACTTTACATGTAACAAATATGTAACAAATAAGACTAAAAAATCGGTTTAACCTTGTTGTCAATAACGCTTTGCTATATCTATATCATGAACATATATTTTTCTCTTATATTCAATTATTTTCTCAATTATTTGTTCCGCACTTTCAGTCACTATCATTTTATGTCCGTTAGTGAGTGTAACAACCGTATCCGGGGTTTCCTCAATTATTTCTATCAAATTTACGTTTAAAAAAAATTTACTTTTATTCATTCTGGTAAGTCTTATCATTCCATCATCCTTTCCCCCACCCTGGCCGATGGGCCAAGGCAGGGTGGATTATAA
>DASRMN010000077.1:0-12104 GCA_035647935.1 Clostridia bacterium
CTCAGAATGACAATTATGATGTTTTTATAGAATTATGACTTTTTCGGTGATTTTGAACATCATCGGCGCCCGGCACCAAACAAAAAATACAGAGAGGAGGTGGGCATTTGACAAAGAAAAGATCCAGAATTATAGCACTCATATTTACTATTATATTGACGATTATTTTTTATATTTCTATTTCAAAGACCAGCGGTAAAGATGCTGACAATCAGAATTTAGGAGAAATCGGAGTAATCATTGTCAACGGAGATATACTGCCTTATACGGAAATTACAGATGAATTGATTTCAGAAAAGAAAATGGTCCTGAGCAAGGACGTGAAAGGTTACTTTACTAAGAAAAAAGATGTGATAGGAAAGGTGTCTACCTCCCATTTATATTCCGGCGAGATAGTCACATCTAACAGGCTTGCATCCAAAGAAGACAGTGTTTTAGGCTTGGCTACCAGAATAGAGGAAGGCAAAAGAGCCGTCACTATAGCCGTGGATATAGAGCAGGGACTTTCCGGCAACATTAAAAATGGAAATTATGTAGATATAATATTTATAGGGCAGGCAGATGGAGAATCGGCATCGAAGTATTTCGATTCCGTATCAGGTAAGGGGAAACCCCTTAATACTCAGGTATTATATCCCAGTTTAGGCGATTTCTTTTCAACCACAGTGTTGCAGAATATAAAGGTGATTTCACTGGATAGGGTTTTTTATGAAACTAAGGGGAATTCAGAAATAGGATATCAAAGTGTCACTTTAGAAGTTACACCCGAGGAGGCGACTAAGATTGCCCTGTTACCCGCAGAGGGTGGGATACGTCTATCCTTAAGGTCTCCGGGGGACGATGGCATAAGCTCCTATCCCAGAGATACTATTATAAAAGATACAAATATACATGGACACACAGAAGAAAATGCGGAGGAATAGGAGGGTTGCAAATGAAAATAAAGGTTCTGGTCCTTGGAGATGCGAGAAATTTTCAACATTATAAGGAACTGTTGAGAGATGAAGAGATAAACATAGTAGGAGAAGTATCCGATACAAATACAGCCCTTGAAAAAATAGACGATACATTAGCGGATATGGTATTAATCACGGATACAGAGCCTGTATTCATACGTGCCTGTGAGCAAATTTACCTTCTTCGTCCAAGAACAATACCGGTAGCACTGGCAGACAAGCAGGAGCCCGACAAAGTGAAAGAAATCACAAGGACGGGGGTTCACCGTATATTGCCTATAAATACGGAAAGCAAACTTTTAATCAGGGAATTGAAAGGGATATATGCCAGTGAAACCAACAGGATGCGTTTTATCGAAGGTTCATCTGCGTATGCAAATAAATCGAAGGTCATACTGATGTTCGGAACCAAGGGCGGTGTGGGCAAAACTACTCTTGCCGTAAATTTAGCCCTAGAATTGGCCCAAAACCGAAACAAGGTGTGTATAGTCGATTATAATTTTCAATTCGGGAATGTGGGTTGCATGCTGGGAATAAATAACCTCAACACTATTTCGGAATTGTTGGAAGAGGATGCCAATCCTAATATAGACATGATACGACAATTTTTAAGTTTACATAGCTCGGGGATCAATGCCCTGCTGGCTCCCAATAATCCGGAGGACAGCGCAAATATCACGGCATCTCAAGCCGACAGGATAATATCTACATTGAGGGTTTACTATGATTATGTAATCATAGACACTCCGCCTATAATAGATGACATATTGGCTATTTCCTTAGACTCTGCATCTATGGTTTTATTTGTAACTAACAGCGATGTAGTTTCCCTCAAGAATTCTAAAAAAGGATTGATGTTACTCGAAGCTCTCGGTGATTTTCAGAAGATAAGACTTGTGGTAAACGGCATGGACAGCCAAATAAATCTTGCAGATATCGAAAAGGTATTCGGAGTACCTATATGGCAATCATTACCGAGTGATTTCAAAATGGCCCTAGACTCTGCAAATCAGGGGCGCCCCTTTGTTGGGAGGCATCCCGATAGCAAATTAAGCAAGGGCATTAAGGAAATGGTCGTTAAAATAGATGGTGATACCGTGAAGGCGGAGAAAAAAAAGGGCGGTTTTCTGAGATTTCGGAAGGCGTCCAAATCAAGAAGTAAATAGGTGATACTATGGGAAATATCTGGATTGAAAGATTGAAAGATACAAAAACAGATGAAGACATTGTTATACCTGAATATAATCTGGACAGAGGATATGACTCGGATAAATTTAAAGAACTCCGAAAAGCTGTCCACAGAGATGTGGTAGATCAATATAATATACGTTCAGGCATGGATATGGAGAATGATGATTACTCGGGAATAATGGATACCATTACTGAATCTATTGAACAACAGGGGCAAAATCTAACTCGAGCCGAAAAACTGAATATGGCTCAGGAAGTATATGATGATGTCATAGGACTTGGTCCGTTAGAGCCCCTCATAAGGGATAACAATGTAACAGAAATCATGGTCAATGGGCCTTACCAGATTTTTATAGAACGCGGAGGTAAAATACAGCGTACCGGGGTTCATTTTCAGGATGATGATCATGTGCTCAGGGTAATTAACCGTATAGTGGCTCCCTTAGGAAGGCGTTGTGATGAATCAAGTCCCATGGTGGATGCAAGGCTCCAGGACGGGTCTAGGGTCAATGCCATAATACCTCCTGTGGCTGTCAGCGGTCCGTCTATAACTATAAGAAAATTTTCAGCCAGACCTCTGGAGATGGGAGACTTAATCGGATTCAACACCTTATCAAACACCATGGCTCATTTTTTGGAAGCCTGCGTAAGAGGCAGGTGTAACATAATAGTCTCAGGGGGCACCGGTTCGGGGAAAACCACTCTTCTGAACGTACTATCGGGATACATTCCGGATTCCGAACGTATAGTTACCATAGAGGATGCGGCGGAACTGCAACTCAATCAAAATCATGTCATAACACTGGAGTCGAGACCCAGCAATATTGAAGGTAAAGGCGAGATAACTATCAGGGATTTAGTGAAAAATTCCCTTCGTATGCGTCCTGACCGTATTATAGTGGGAGAGGTTCGGTTAGGAGAAACCTTGGACATGTTACAAGCTATGAATACAGGTCATGAGGGTTCATTAACCACTGTGCATTCCAATACTGCCAGGGACAGTTTATCCAGGTTGGAAACCATGGTTATGATGTCGGGTATGGAACTTCCTATAAAGGCCATCAGAGAGCAGATTGCTTCGGCCATAGATATTATTGTCCATCAAGCGCGTTTTAGGGACGGCAGCAGAAAAATAGTCAATATATCTGAAGTGCTAGGCATGGAGGGGGATATAATTACCATGCAGGATATATTCGTATATGAAAGCCACGGTTTTGATGAAATGGGCAGGATCAAGGGCATATACACAGGCATGGGGATTATCCCGCAGATAGTAGATAAGATAAGGGACAATGGCATAATATGCAAAGACGAATGGTTCAGAAAGGTGTGATCCGGTGGCTATATTTATATTATTGATGGTTTTTTTCTTTATATCTGTGTATAGCCTTATAACACTATTATTGGACTCAGTTAAAACAGGCAAAAGGATAACAAGTGAAAGAATTGAGGAAATTATAAAGGGTGATGTAGGATTTAAAATCCCTGACCTTAAGAAGAATAAGAGGGGCAAGAAAAAATTAAACCTGAATTATATATATATATCCAAAAACCTTGCGGAAGATATAGATATAGCCGGACTCGACATAAGGGGGGAGGAATTTATATTCATATGGATTCTTGTAGCAGTGGTACCGGCTTTCTTGGTATATAGCATTACGGAAAGCATGATAAAGACTATCCTGTGTATAGCTATATTTGCGGCCATTCCCCCAATATATCTGAGGTTAAAAATTTCAAGGAAAAGGGTAGAATTTGAAAAGCAATTGGAAGGTTCCCTACAGGTTCTGGCCAATGGGGTGAGGTCAGGTTTTTCCTTTCAACAGGCTTTAAATAATTTATCCAAAGATATGCCCGATCCCCTAGGGGCCGAATTTCGTGCAGCCAATCGTGAGATAAGACTGGGAATAGATGTGGAAACGGCATTTTCAAAAATCGCCCAACGTATGGACAGTGAGGATATTGAAATCCTGACTGCCGCAATTATCATACAACAACAGGTGGGGGGAAGTCTGTCAACTATACTGGATTCCATATCAGGCACCATAAGGGACAGACTGAATATGAAAGCTCTTGTACGGACCCTTACCGCACAGGGGAGGATCTCCGGTTTAATCATAGGTGTCATTCCCATAGGACTGCTGGGCATTATATCTGTTGTAAATCCCGAATACACCGAAATATTTTTTAATACCACATATGGGCATATTTTATTAGCCATTGCAATTGTTCTGGAGAGCATAGGATTTTTGGTCATCAGAAAAATCATAGATATAAAATTTTAATTGATTCGGGGGTGTGATTTATGACCGTAATTATATCTCTGGTGGCGGGGATTTTGTTTTATTATCTGATAAACGGACTTATTAAACTTATATTCGGCAGGAAACTCATAATTCAAAACCGCTTAGAGGAATTACAAGGTACCCATACATGGGACAAGAATGCGGTAATCGACAGACCTTTTGGCGAAAGACTATTTGGACCTACACTGAAAAAGATTATAAATTTCTTTGCCCTTTTGATTCCCATGAATGAAAATACTTATGAAAAATTAAACACCCAACTCATACAGGCCGGGATTTCCTTGGAGGCCCGACAATACAGAGCTACCGTTTTGCTATTTATTACCCTATGTGCATCAGGATTGATGTTTTACGGGTTCATATCTGATTCCTCTACCGAGAGGATAATTTTACTCACCATCATCGGTATTTATGCAGGTATTACTATCAGCAGGTTTTATTTAAAGAGCAGAATAACAAGTCGCCAAAGAAAAATATATCATCAATTTCCGAGTGTTATGGATCTGTTGAGTGTGTGCGTTACGGCAGGTTTGGGATTCGATCAGGCTATTTCCTATATTATAAATCGCATGGAGGGCTGTCTTATAGAAGAATTGAGGACTTTGTTGAGGGAAATATCCATGGGTACACCAAGGAACGAAGCCTTAGATAGGTTTGCAAAACGTTGTAATCTGGAGGAAGTTCGTATATTTGTCAGTGCTGTAAACCAAGCGGAAGAACTGGGTTCATCCCTGAATAACATACTGGAAAATCAGGCATCTAACGTAAGGAATTCCCATAAACAGAGAACCGAAGAAGTGGCGCAGAAAATATCCGTAAAAATGGTTCTGCCCATGGTGTTGTTTATCCTTCCTGTAATATTTATAGTGATATTGGGACCTATTGTGCCTTCCGTAATTTCTGCACTGGGGGATTTCTAATGGCTAAAACAATAGATATGAAAGTCAAATTTGCCGACACCTTTTTAGAAAGATTGAAGGGTTTGATGTTCACCCCAAATCAACCGGGAACGCCATTATTATTGGTACCTGGTTCTAGGGTCCATAGCTGTTTTATGAGGTTTGCCATAGACGTAATATACCTAGATAAAAATAATGTGATACTCGCGAAAGAAAAACTTGACCCTTGGGGATTAGGCATGAACATAAAAAATACGGCTAAGATATTGGAGGGCAGCGCAGGGTTTGCGGAAAATTTTGCAATCGGTGATATTTTAAATTTTAAGTAGGATGTGGTCACATGTGTAAGGATAAGGGAGAAAGGGGACAGGGGATAGTAGAATTTGCTATTATACTTCCTATATTACTTTTATTGCTCCTAGTACCCATAGATCTCTACAGGGTAATAAATGCCAAAATGATCCTTAAAAGTGCCGCAAGCGAAAGCATAAGCAAAATTAACTATGAAGACGTAGGTATTGGAGGCCTAGAGGATGCAATCTTGGATATAGTCGATGAATGTTTCGGGGATAAATTTGATATGGATGAAGTGGAAATATCATTTTTAAAAGAAGGCCCCCTTGTAGATAAAGATTATATCTATTATGTATATTCCAGTGACCTCGCAGATCAAAATCCCGGTAACTTTCAAAAACAATTTGATAAAAGATCTTCCAGCTACAAATACAGAGAAGTTGAACTGCAGATGAGCTATAACATAAGGCCTATTACCATTTTTGGTAACATGTTTATCGGGAATTCATTCGATGTTAAGACGCCTGTTTATAAGAGGGATATTTATATATCTGGCTATGAAAGGCCCTGATGGGGGAACGAAGAATGTATATATTTGAAAAAGTGATAAGGCTAGGTAGTAAGAATGTTTATTCTAAAGAATCGGGACAAGCCATTTTAGAATTTGCATTAATATTCCCCATATTTTTATTGATATTATTCGGAATAATAGATTTTGGTTGGATAGGGTACCAGAGGATGTCCTTTGAATACGGGTACATACAATCAAGTTGGTATATATCGGCCAGTGATTTAAACGATTATGACTTACTGGAGGATGTCCCGTCCGAAAACTTTTATACCGGAGCTGTAGTGGCAGATTTATTGAGGGAAGGCCTTGAAAACAGCTCCCTAGGTATTATGCCTAAAAAACTCGGTGTAAAAAATGCAAGAGCAACTCTGTATAACAAAAAAGAAGAATTTAAGGTGCCGGGGCGTAATGAGTTGGGCGGTTTAAATGAGGGTTACGGAATAACCCGATATATGGATGTAAATGCACTTATTGATTATGAAATACAACCCCTCACTTTTGTGGGCAGAACATTCTTTGGGGATAATATTATCTTTAAAAAGGAATTGGACAGGACAAGAATAGTGTCAAGGCAGATCAGGACGGAGTAGTAGAAGGGATGCATATGAAAGATATGAAAAGATTTTTAAAGGATGAGGAAGGAAATGTGCTTATTATATTTGCCGGTTCCATGATCCTGATTGCATTTTTTCTGGGTATACTCATCGATGTGAGTATGATCTATATGGATAACAATGCCATGCAAAATCTGTTGCAAATTATACGCGAAGAGAGATTTACACATCAAGACACCATCCGATATTCCAATAATCCTGCAGTAGAGACATATATGATTGCTCGGGAATCTGCTATGGAAAACGGATTTGATGGGGAGATAAAGGTATATTTCAAGGAGGAAGTACCCGAGACAGACCGAAGTTTTCGCAGTTATAAGGTCAAAATCTTGCTCAGAAAAGAGAGCCCCTTCTATTTTGGGAGGATATTCGGTTTAGATACTATTGCTCTGGGTGCGGGGCTGGACGGAGGGGAATCCTACGGGGACGGTTCCCTAGATGTAATTTGGTACCCCCCTATGAATGCTTCCGGCTATAATGGTTCCTATCTTGGAAATATGGCGGAAGCCGGATACATATACAACAACTTGGACGACACACCGCCCGGAGGTTGGTAAATTTTGAACAATAGCTGAACAATAGTTTAGCAATGGTTTAACAATGGTTTAGCAATCGTTTCGTAAGGTCATCCTGAGACGGACAGAATGAACCCAGCCCGCGAAGGATCTGTATTTAAGAATAATGTTTTTGTTTGTTGCGGTAAGGCAATACATGTAAATTCCAAGATAAACAGTATCAATGCTACTTATGAAAAGATTTATAAGGAGGGAATTTAAGTCATGAGGAAATTTATGAGAAATACCATGTCATTTTTATCCATACTGGTGATAATTATGTTTGTTTTTGTGTTAAAATCCCACGCTGCATCCAAGAAAAAATTAGAACTGAAGGTAAACACCGTAATTGATAATATTGATGAACTACCGAATTCTATTAGGAACAAAACCTTTTATTATGGTGCAAAAAGGATAACCAACATGACCAGAACGAATAATCTTGCACTATATCCAAACCAGGCTGATGCCCAATCTTTTACATGGAAACATGGGGATAGCAGAACATTATCCTTTAATGACCCGAGCCGTTTAAGTTATAACTTGCTCTGGTTCGGATCCAATTCCAACACGGAATCAAATATAAGCCTAGAGAAAGTGGTGTGCAATTCTAACCTTAGGACCTATACCTATGATGATGGAGGTCGGGCAAAAGCAATAACTCCGTATAATTGGCTTCAAATAATTAACGATAATGTGAAAAATGCCGAGGTTACATTACATTTTAAATATAATCCCGATATAGATGAGATACCCATGGAAGAACCGGATATCCATCCCGGCTATTCAAAGAAGGTTGATTATCTGGGCAACAAGGAATCGGAAGCCGGAAGTGCAACAGACAAGGTAAATTATTACAGGCTTTATTTAGATTTTAACCCGGGTGAGGACTGGAGGGAAAAAGACAACGAAAGGGACATTATTTTTGTTTTAGATGTGAGTACCTCTATGGAAGAAAAATTAGGCAGATCCACAAGATTTAAGGTCCTGAAAGATACCTTAAGTATGGCAATAAATAGATTGGCTACGAATGAAAAGAACAAGATTTCAATAGTTACATTTGGAACTAGGGCCAACACACTTATAACAGGGGAAAATGATAAAGGAAAATTGCTAAGAATAGTAAATAATTTAACCCTACCCGGCGGGGATGCGGGAGGAACCAATTTTTATGAGGCTATGGAACATGCGGAACGGGTTATAAACAGCGATCCTTCCTCCGAAAGAGAAAAGGTAGTATTCTTTATATCCGATGGGGAGCCTACGGCGGCACAACCCGGTGCAAATGCAATCGGATATGATTATTATTCCGAAGTTGCAACGGCGTATGCCTATGAAGCGGGGAAAAATTTCAAAGGGGCGGACAGTTTTTTTTCAATTTTTATAGGTGATAATACAGGCAGTGCCTCAACGCTTCAAACCTTTTCGCAAATGGTAGGTGTCAGTCATGAAAAATATACCGTGCAGGCCGCAGATCAGGCACAACTTGAAAATGCCATCAATCGCTTTATGGCCGGCATAGATATTACCTTTAATGATGTTACAATAACTGATAAACTGAGCAAATATGCCGACTATGCAAAGGGGCTTAAAGTACATAGAACCAAGGACAATGGCGATAGGGAAGAATTAAAATTTGGGACAGATTATAAGATATTGAGTGATGATTCGGACACAATATCTGTCAAATTTTTGGGGGATATAAGTCCTGAAACCAATTATGAAATTTCATTCGATATAAAGGCCGGCGATGCAGCAATAACCGAATATGAAGAAATGGGGGTCTATCCGCATATCGGGGATCCTGATACGGACTATGACGGCAATACTACCAGTTCCGGAAGGAAGGGTTTTTATTCTAATGATGTTGCTGAGTTGAGCTATAATTTTGGCAGCAAAGACACCATAACCAAAAAATATCCTAAGCCGGTCATTCAGATTTATGATTTCAATCCTATTGAGGCCAAGATTGAATTTGAAAAGAATTTGGCCGGAAAGGACCTGATAGGGGATGAATTTGAGTTTGTTCTGAGTGAAGTTGTCGAAGACGAGGAAGTTGAAAAAACTATTCCTGTTGCCACGGCCAAAAATAATGAAGGGGGAATCATTGATTTTGGCTTTATAAAGTTCAGCAAACCGGGAAGGCACGTATTTGAAGCAAAAGAAATTATTCCCGGGGATAAAGAACCGGGATATACATATGACGATAGGACATTGAAAGTGATTGTGGATGTTTTAAGACTCAAGGACAAAGATTTACTGAAACCGGATGTAAGATATATTGAAGGTACCAGATTTCTCAATAGATATGCTGCCGAACCCGTATCGGTGAATTTTGAGTTGGAAAAGGAGTTGATTGGGAAAAGTATCTCGGCCGGAGATTTCCAATTCAGATTATTTGACGGCAATATGAAGGAAATAGAGACAGTATATAATAAGGCAGACGGAAGAATTATATTCTCCGATATAGAGTTTTTAAAACCGGCCAAATATGAATTTATAGTCAAAGAAATAATTCCAAAGCCCCAAGATTCCAACATTAAATATGATCTTAACCCGGCATATATAAATGTGGATATAGTTGACATAGATGGAATATTAAAGGCTGATATAGATTATTTGAACAAGATAAAATTTACAAACACATTCTCGAGGGACAGTGTCAGACCTGTAGATGCGGATTTTAAATTCAATGTCATACTATCAGGAGCACAACTGTCTAAAGAGATGTTTGAATTTGAATTGAGGGATGGAAAAGGAAGCACATATAAGGCAAAAAATGAGGCCAATGGGGATATAAAATTTAGGATCAATTTTAGCAGTATGGATATAGGCACACATGAGTTTAAGGTCAAACAAGTTATCCCAGCCAAGGCCATACAATACATGAATTATGATGAAAAAGAAAAGACTGTCACGGTAAATGTATCGAACAACGGAAGAGGAGGGCTTACTATAAATGTAAGTCATTTATCTGATAATACCTTTTACAATAATTATAAGACTAGCGGAAGGATATGGTAACCGGTTTTATGGACATTATGTACCTGCTATGACGGGGCATTTAATACCTGATTTTTACAACAATTATGGTGGAGGTGTGTGTTTATGGGTGATATGTTTTCTAACGATGGGGGTGCGGTAGGACCCGGGAAAGACATCGACGGTTTAATATCAAAACGTTTAGATAAAAGCTTCAGAGGATATTCGAAAAAAAGTGTTCAAAGTTTATTAGAAGAAACATGTCAGTCGGCAGAGAACATGAAAAACAACCTTGAAAAGCAAATTCGCGACTTATTCAATGAGAAATCCACCCTGTCCCAAGAGTGTTCATTGCTCAGAGACCAGCTTGCTGGAATAGAGGATAAGTATGAAAAAAAGATTGAAGAGTTACAGACTTTTTTAGAAACCGAGAGGGATAAGGGTAGCAGTTTTAAGGACAAATTGGCACGACTCAGCAAAGAAAATAAAAACCTATCTGATAAACTTGTTGAAAATATAAAGGAACGGGAGAACATCAAACAACTGAATAATGACCTAGTGGTATCCAAAAATGAGCTTGAGGAAACAATAAGGGAGTTTAAAGTTACCGAAGGGGCATTCAGGAAAATCAAGGAGAAACTTGAAGAAAAGAATCAGCAGTTGGCTGAACTGAGCAATGAATTAACAGAAAAAAATAACCAACTGGACATATTGAAGAAGGAAATAGATGATCTGATACAAAAATCCAGTGATAGTAATATTGAGCAATATAAGACAGAAAATAAGGAACTTTCTAAAGAAGTAGAAAAGCTGAAAAAGATAGAGTCCGAATTCAACAACCTGAAGTCTGAGATAAAAGAAAAAAATGAAGAGAATCAAAACAACATTAAAGCGCATAAAAAATTAGAGGGTAGATACAATGCCTTAAATGAAAACTATAATTCCTTAATACAAAAACACGATGAATTAATTGCTGAAAACAATTCCCTAGCACAAAAATATGAGGAGTTGACTGCTGAAAATAGTTCTTTAACACAAAAGCATGAAGAACTTATCGCTGAAAAAGAAGGGTTGCTGCATCTGATAAATATGTATCAAAAGAAAGAACAAGAATATGCGCTAACATATAAGGAAAATGAAGAATATCTCAAGACCATTCATGATTTAGAAAATGTAATAGAGGTTATTCTATCCGAAATGGAAGAACAGAAGGGCATATTTAACGATATGGTTTCCCAATACGATAGTGGCAGAACCGAGATTCGCAAATTAGTTCAGGAAAATATTCAGGTTCAAATGAAAAACATAGAATTACTGGATCAGATAAATGTCCTTACGAGCAGGTTGGCCAGATTAGAGGAGGAGAATTATCAGACAAGTAGAAGAATAGACCGCTTAGATTCGAGTGCCGGGGAATTGCAGGGGAACAATAAGGACCATTCCTCTAATTCCGAATCAGATTCCACACGTGAATATGATAACAAGATAGCATTTGATGCCATTAAGAGAGCAAAAAAGATAGATGGCGACTATGCCTTTAGCAAAAAAATAATGAATAACTAATGACAAAAGTGACAAAAGGGGGACAAAAGGGGACGTCAGACTGTGTGAAAATTGTCATTCCGGATTTCAGCTTTGTGTCATTCTGAGACTGGCAGTATTAACGGTACTTACGAAGAATCCGATGAAGTCGTCCTGAGACGGACAGTATAAACGGTGCTCACGAAGGATCTCATC
>DASRMN010000078.1:0-7416 GCA_035647935.1 Clostridia bacterium
GCATTATTAAACGAATTACGACTGTTTTCTTGTATATTATATATGGGTCTATGCCACAATTCCGAATCTGATGAATTAAGACAGAAATGCAAATATAAGCTCTTTAAATTTATATTTAAATTATATTCTTACCAAGTATATTCGACACAAAATTCGAAAAGCCTTTTTAAAATATTTTATGTTTTAATTTCATATTTACAAATTCTAATCAAATACAGACAGATAACCCTAACCCGGCCCACTTTAGGATATACTATGATATATCCTCATCTTGATGCGCTGCCGCTTGTTCCAACAATCCCTCCTGTTCCATTTTGTTTAATGTTTCTAAAGCATCTTTGTAAACTTCCCCAACATACCGATGGTATGCATCGCGAAAATCGAGAAATAACTGATTGTCATCCTCTACCGCCAATTTATACACTGCCCACGAATACCACATCATGGCTGCCATAGCACATAAACCTAATATGTGATATTGTTCTTCCAAAGTGGATTTCCTGTCCAAATAATATTCCAACATTAACAGAATATCATTTTTCCGATATTCCGCATCCACACAAAATGTAGCTATGTCTTCAAAGGGATCAGCCATAGCAGGAAATTCCATATCAATTAGTATTGGATGTGGATACTCTTTTGTTACAAGTAGATTATTGATGGAAGCATCCCCATGAGTAAAACAAAACTTTATATCAACAGAATCCAAATATTGCTTGAAATGTCGCATCTCCGCTAAATAACCGTCAAAACCATCTAAATAGTACTTTTCCCCACCAACCTCATACACATATGTTCTGTATCTCTCCATTCTGTCAAACAATGTGTCTACAAACGGGAAATCGATATTCTGACTATGAAGTTTACGCAAAATATGCATACTTGCAACGAGCTCATCTTTGTCAGTTGAGGAGGGAATTCTGCTTTCTTCATAATATTTACTTATCTTTATACCTGTATCCTCGGACAGAAATATAACATCATCCGTAATTTTAAAAGGAGCAAGCAACCTATAAGCTAAGGCCTCCCTGCTTCTGCTGCAAAACTTCTCAGTACCGGGACCCGGAACACGGTATAAATAAGACTGTTTATTAGCTACAATAACAAAATTACTATTATTAGCACTGCGCCCCGGATTGACATATATTTTTTCTATCTTATCAATGGTAATACCAAGTACATTGCAAAAAGTATCAATATGCTTTTTATCAAGTACATTTGCCCATTCATTTTCCATCATTTTACTCCTTCTTTCCTTTAAATCATAATGTAAATAGGTATTATATGCAGGATCTACTCTAACCAGATCCTGCAGGCAGTCTATTTCGTATAGTTGTCCATCATTGACACGAATAACACCCATATCTATTTTGTCGAATATCTCATTAGCTACCTCATCATATGCTAACTGCTCATATCCAACCTTATGGTACGAGGTATTTACGGCATCAATTAATTTTTCCAGGTCATCTTTCATCCAATAAGCGATTCCGTACATATGATGGTCAAGCAAGATATCCCGTTTCGGGCGAACCACTCGTTTTACCTGATCATTTTGCAAATCAAATCCCCATTCATAGTTTTGAGGTGGAACATCTCGCATCAAATAACGGGACTTATCCATCTCACCCTTTATAATAGATGAATCAACAATATAAAGATCAGATTCACAGATAAGACAGTTTTCATTGCGTAAATAATCCATAGCCGCATAAAAAGAGGAAATTGTATTCCTACTTAAATAGTCTTTGTTCTCAACAAGTATTATGTTATTATATTTTTCTTTTAGATATAAATACTTATCCTTTTGGTATCCCACAGTAATAATAATTTTCTGTATACCGGCCAATAAAATAGCCTCTATCAGGGTCTCTATTATTGGCGTTCCATGAACCGGAATTAAAGGCTTTGGTATTTTCTCAGATATAGGGCGAATCCTCGTTCCCATACCCGCAGCCATTAATAGTGCAGTTGTTATTTTATTTACCTGTTGGTTATGCCGATATCCCGTTTCCATCTGAAGACCTCCCCAAATAACGTTTTAAATTGGTCTGTCCTTTCCAGTGCTGATAAACAATAGTACTAAACAATATGGCAAGATATATAAAGGCAGATAACAGTTATACTTCTTCCGTTTTTGAAGTGGTATCAAAACAAATTTCAATTATTCCATGATGAGGTTTTTGTTGTTCCAAGGGCGGAGGTATCATATAGTCCCCATAATTCTTAGTCAGGACATAATCATATTTCCTTGGAATGGGGAATTTATGCCCTTCAAATTCCCATTCGATGGTGTCGTAAAATATATTTTTTTCAACCGTAAATCTATCATACAGATATTTGGCCGTGCCATGGCTCAACTCTCCTACATATTTTGTGTTTTTATTGTTGAACATACATGCTATGTTCGTGATCATTTTGTCCATTGGTTTTTTAGGGATTATTTTTATAAAATAATGAATAAACAATCTGAAATATCTACTAAAACTGTTTCTTGTTTTGTTAACTTTGTTTTTTAATCTGCATTTAGTCATATATCTTAGAATATTTAATATATTTCTTTGGACCCTTCCAACAAGAGTATAGGGTTCCACATTATCAAAAGGGAAAATATCGATATAAAATCCTTGATGAATATTTGTTCCTACAACATCATCCTGTAAAAAAATTGTATTGTTTTTACGGATTTTGGCAAACTGGTTGATATAATTTTCATCCGTTTCATATGTTTGTAAAAAATAATCCCCGTCCAGACATTCCTTACCTACAATCAAAAATTTTTCGTAGTCTTCTCTCAACATACATACGTCTATATCATCATCCCATGGTATGAAACCATTATGACGAATTGCTCCTAATAATGTACCTGCAAATAGATGATATTTGATATTATTTGCCTTACATACTCTATCAAATTCCAATAATATTTCTAATTCAACCTTTTGAACCCTTCTTATGTCTATATCTAAATCCGGAAATTTTCTGTTGTAATCGTTCATATCCCGGACAACCCCCTTCCCGCCCGCCTCGCCACTCATACACCACTTCATTATACTATATACTGTGTAGCGAAACAAACAACACAAAACCACTGTCAGATGCACTGAGTAAAAAATATCCCTCTATTTTTCCCACAATTATTTTATATAATCCGTTCTATTTTGCCGCAACCTGATTTTCTTGTCACGCCTATAGATTTTACTTATGTACCGGGATGTTTTTATAGATAATCTTAATTAGACTTCATAAATTATTGGTGATAAGCTTTTAATAACTAAGGTTCTAAGCCAATTCTAGGAACTATAAACAAGACAAAATCTATTATGGAGGGTTGAACATTATGAAAAACAAATCACTAAAGCTAATACTAATTTTACTTGCATTATCATTATTGTTAACAGCATGTGGAAAAGAAAAAAAGGAAACAGCGGGAGCAGATTCTACCCCTATGCAATACATAGGAGCGGAAGTTTTAAAGACGTCAATAGAATCAGGAGCAGATGATTATATTATTCTGGATGTAAGGAAAGCGGAAGACTATAGCACAAGCCATATAGCAGGATCTTATGGGGCAGATCAGGATGCCGCCAAAGATGGTGACGATAAGTCAGGAACAGCAAATTTAAAGGCGGCACTCAAGGAAGCAACAGGAAATGAAACTGGAAATTCCGATGATAAGTATGCGCTGGTTTGTTATTCAGGTAAAGTCTATGCACAGACAGCAACAGATTTAATGATAAAAATGGGTATATCAGCGGATAATATCTATACTCTCGAGGGTGGTATAAAAGCTTGGAATGAAGGCGGGGATGATTATAAAGGTCTTTTAGAATAGTTAATATAGATGGCTAATCATTTAAAACGATTTAAGTGAATAGCCACTTAATTGAAAAATTTTTAAAAGTTGGGGTGTATTATGAAAGAGAGATTATTAAAACATAAATCAAAAATAATCCTTATAGGCATAATTTTAGCATCCGTTTTATTATACTTTTTCAATCCTAATATAAATGGACCGGTAAATAATATATTTAAGATGTTTTCAACAGGGGATTTTAAGGTGGTAAGGGATTTTATTGATAAATATGAAACCTATGCAATGTTGGTATCGGCAGGGTTGATGGTTTTCCAATCAGTAATAGCACCATTGCCGGCATTTTTGGTTACATTTGCAAATGCAAATCTGTTCGGATGGTGGCAAGGGGCCATATTGTCTTGGTCAAGTGCAATGGCAGGAGCCTTGATATGTTTTTATATATCCCGTATTTTGGGTAGGGATGTAGTGGAAAAACTGACAAGTAAGGTAGGGTTGGAAAGCGTTGATGAATTCTTTAAAAAATACGGAAGACAGTCTATATTAATAGCAAGACTTCTTCCCTTTATGTCCTTTGATCTTGTGAGTTATGCAGCAGGTCTTACTTCTATGGCCTTTATACCATTTTTCATAGCAACCGGTATGGGGCAACTACCGGCAACCATAGTTTATTCATATGTCGGCGGTATGTTGACAGGCGGAGCACAATTGTTGGTAACCGGGCTTCTCATATTGTTTGCAGTATCAATATTTATTGCTTTAATAAGAAAAATATATTATTCGCGGGAAGTAAGCAAAGTTAAGGAAAAGAGCAATGAAAAAATATAGAAAAATTTTAATCTTTGTTTTGATAATCATTGTAGGATTTTCCTTAAACAGAAGGCTTCAGTGGAGTTCTTACTTAACGAAGCACAACAACTTTGAGTTGGTTGTTAATTTCGTTCGTAATAATTATCCACTGTCAATATTTTTGTATTTAATATTTGCCATAATCGGTTCCTCAATTTTGGCTTTGCCCGGAATTACCTTTGCTGTGGTGGCCAGCGGATTGTTCGGGCCATGGGCAGGAAGTATATATTGCTTGGTGGCGGTAACTATAGGAGCGGTATTATCCTTTCTTTTGAGTAGGCATTTGTTAAAAGATTCTATTGAGGAGCTGATTAAAAAAAATGAAAGATTACATAATATAATCTTCCAAATGGATCCTGAAAAAGAAATGTTAATTTTGATGATAACCAGATTGTTACCTATATTTCCGTTTAATCTCCAGAATTTCGCTTATGGTATCACAAATATCCCTATAGTAAAATATACCGTGGGGACTTTTATATTTATGGTCCCGGGGATAATTATCTTTAGCATGATTACAGAAGGAATTATAGTCAGGGAAAGCAGAAACAGTATGTTTCTTCCGGTATTATTAACAATAATTCTTATGATGATCATAGGGACGTATTTATATAAAAAATATAAAATCCTGACGGTAAGGGAGCAAAATGAAAGATAGAGCAATTGTTTTTTTTACACGTATACCTACATTAAACAAAACTAAAACGAGACTGGAACCTTTTCTGGGCAAAGACCTGTGTATAAGGCTTCAGACAGCTTTTATAAAAGATATATATAATAATATAAAGAATATGGGGATAGATATAATCACCAATTATTCGGAACATGGAGATTTAGACATTCTAAAAAACATCATGTATGGGAGTATATGCTTTCTGAAACAGGAAGGAAAGGATTTAGGCGAAAAAATGCACAATGCCATATCTTTTTCTCTAAAACATTACAGAAATGTAGTACTCATAGGGAGTGACCTTCCCCTGATAAGTAAAAATGACATAGAAACAGCCTTTAATATATTGGAGACAAAGGACATAGTTATTTCTCCGACCTTTGATGGGGGATATTATTTAATCGGAATGAAAGAAGAGAACAGGGAAATATTTAATATAAAATATAGTACAAGCTCGGTATTTGAAGAGACTATAGATAAAATAAGGGGTATAGGAAAGTCTTATGGAAAAGGAAATACTCAACTGGATATAGATGATAAAAAGGATTTTATGAGGTTATATAATATATTAAAAGAGGACGAGAACATCCCCTGTTACAATACGAGGAAACTGGTCAGAAGTATTATGGAAAAATGTGATAGGAATGAATAGAATCAATTTAAATAATTTAAAAAGAGATAAAAATTTTATGGACAGGTTTGATATAGAAGAGGAAAAAGGGTTTTCTGTTTTAGGTCAGGGAGAATATAATATCAACTATATTTTCGATTCAAAAACCTATAATAAACAACTGGTATTGAGAATAGCAACGGACAGTCAGATGGATTTGAAAAACCAGATCAGATATGAGTATGAGGCCTTGGAATTGTTAAGTAAGACTAACAGAACCCCTAGGCCCATATATTGTGATGACAGAAAAGAATTAATACCCTATGGATTTTTGGTTATGGAGTATCTTCCCGGAAAACATTTAGACTATAAGAAAGATCTAAAACTCGCAGCAGAGGTCTTGGCAAGTATTCATAATGCGCCTGTCTCAAAAACTAATAATCTATTAAAACCAAAAAATCCGATAGGAGCTATCTATAAAGAGTGTTTGAAAATGTTTGATAAATATAGATTATCAAAATATATGGATATAAGTACCAAAAATGATATGGAGCACTTGCTGGACAAAGGGAAAAATATAAAGACTATTGATATAGGAAGAAGAACCATAATAAATACAGAGCTGAACTCAGGAAATTTTCTCATAAACGGAGAAGGTAAAAACAACTACATAGTAGATTGGGAAAAACCGATATACGGATTCCCGGCCCAAGACTTGGGGCATTTTTTAACGCCTACGACAACATTTTGGAAAACAGATATTATCTTGTCTGGGGAAGAAATTTTTTCTTTTATAAGAGAGTATTGTAAAAACTCCGATCAGTATGGGGATGAGGAAGAACTTTGGAACTCTATAAGGGATTATATATCCATGAATTGCCTAAGGGGCATAACTTGGTGTGCAATGGCTTATGCAGAGTACCAAAATCCGGACAAACTTATCTCCAACGATTATACTTATCAAAAAATCAAATCCTATCTGTCCGGGAAATTTTTAAGGATGATAAAAGAAGAGTATTTAAATGAATATTGAATTGGATAAATCAAATAGGAAAATTTCAATTATTGTTCCGGTGTATAATGAGGCCTCCACAATAAATAAATTAATGGATAATTTAGAACAGTTTAGGGATTGTTGTGAAATTATATTTGTAGACGGCGGAAGTAGCGACGGAACCGACAAAATAATTGAAAGAAGATATCGACCTTTTTACTCTCCCCAAAAAGGTCGATCTTATCAAATGAACTATGGAGCATCATTGTCAAAGGGGGGTATTCTGTTGTTCTTGCACGCAGATAGTTTTCTCCCCGACGATGCTCTCAGCCAAATTCATAGGATAATCCGGCGGGGATATAAAGTCGGTTGTTTCAAAATAAAATTTAACAGCAGGAGTATTCTCATGAAGATATGCGGTTTTATGTCTAATCTGAGGGTCAGACTGAGAAATATAGCCTTTGGGGACCAGGGAATAT
>DASRMN010000079.1:0-2139 GCA_035647935.1 Clostridia bacterium
CCCTTTACCAATATTACATTAGATATAGCACCCCATGTGTTATTAAAAAAACAACCCGCAGTTATCGGCGGAAAGTTAATGGATAAAACATATGGAGAATTCCAAAAAGAAATGGATATGTTTAACCTTGCGTTTTGTGAAGTGATGATGGAAGGAGACGGGGCAGGCAGAGCCTTTAGTTTTCCAATTCCAACTATTAATGTTACTGATGATTTTCCGTGGAATTCGAGGGTAGTCAATTCAATTATGAATATGACAAGAAAGTTCGGTACACCTTATTTTGCGAATTTTCTGAACTCCGATTTATCACCCGAGGATATCAGGTCCATGTGTTGTAGACTCAGGCTGGATAATCGCGAACTCAGAAGAAGGGGCGGAGGATTATTTGGAGCAAATCCGCTTACAGGTTCAATAAATGTAGTAACATTGAATATGGCAAGAATAGGTTATTTATCTGATTCTATAGAGGAATTTAAAAAAAGAGTCAGAAAACTGATGGAAATATCCAAAGAAGTCTGTGAAACCAAAAGATATGTACTGGAAAAATACATGGATGTCGGATTATATCCTTATTCCAGGCATTATTTACAAGATGTAAAAAAGGTAATGGGAGGATATTTTAAAAATCATTTTTCTACAATCGGTATAAATGGAATGAATGAAGCGTGTATCAATTTATTGGGGGTGGACATTGCTACGGAGAAAGGAAATCAATTTGCAATAGAGATTATGGAATTTATGAATAAGGTTATACAGATATTTCAGGAGGAGACGGGAAGTTTATGGAATCTTGAAGCGTCCCCGGCAGAAGGAGCTACATACAGATTCGCAAGGATGGATAGAAAACTATATCCCAAAATATACACACAAGGCAAGGATGAGCCCTACTATACAAATTCTACACAACTTCCGGTAAATCACACTACAGATGTGTTTGAAGCTGTGGAGTTGCAGGAAAAACTACAATCCTTATACACCGGGGGCACAGTATTGCATGGGTTTATCGGCGAGGAAATCAAAGATATACAAACCTGTAAAATGCTGATTAAAAAGGTAATGGAAAGGAGTTCTATTCCCTATTTTACTATCAGCCCTACATTTTCGATATGTCCCGAACACGGTTATTTGGCAGGAGAGCATTTCGAATGTCCTAAATGCGGAAGTGAATCAGAGGTCTGGAGCAGGGTTGTAGGTTTCCATAGACCTGTTCAAGTATGGAATAAAGGCAAACAAGAAGAATATAAAGATCGTGTTGAATTTCAAATAGATGCCGGTCTGGAAATATTGGTTAATGAAGCAGAGGAAAGCATAAATGCCGGATAAAAATGATATTAATATTCTGGGAATAGAAAAATCATCATTCATAGATTATCCGAATAATATTTGTACGGTAATATTTACGGGGGGTTGCAATTTTAGATGTTTATATTGTCATAACAGTCCCGTTGTAAACGGTAAGGGAGACAAGATAGGAACAGAGGAGATCATACACTTTTTAAAGGATAGGGAAAAGTTTATAGATGCCCTGTGCATTTCCGGCGGAGAACCCACCATTCAAAAAGGACTATATAATTTTATTTATAAAATCAAAAAAGAAGGCTTTAATATAAAACTGGACACCAACGGCACAAATCCCGGTTTACTTAAAAGATTAATTGATGAGAAATTAATAGACTATATCGCCATGGACATAAAAGCGCCTTTAGATAAATATTCATCAATAACTCAAACACCTGTAATTTTAGAAGACATACGGGAGAGCATCAACATATTGCTGGAAAATAAAATTGATTATGAATTCAGGACCACCATATGTAAAGAATTGCTCAGCATGGAGGATATTAAAACAATAGCCGAAGAAATAAAAGGTTGCAGTACATATGCACTTCAAAACTTTAAAGACGGGGAAACGGTTTTAGCGGGACAAAATAAATTCACGCCCTATAGTGACGGGGAGTTGGAAGAGATACAAAATCAAATATGCGGTTTATTAAACAAAATAATTATCAGATAAATTAACACGGGGAAATTAACACGGGGACGGTTCGAGACCGCTGAAAAAGTCCCATTTTTATAAAATCCACCGTAAGGTGTCATTCTGAGTGTAGCGAAGAATCTTGTATTTTCAATACATTAGAG